>CABTXP010000001.1 GCA_902488815.1 uncultured Eubacteriales bacterium
AAAAAATAATTATTAAGTTTTAATTTCCCAACACTTCTTTAGTTAAACGTTCTTGAGTAATTTCCTCAACCCCTATAATTTTATTTTTTTCATCTCTACGGACAATCAAAAGTATTCCATCACCATAATCATTATTTGAATAAACAAAACCAACATATCTACCATTCTTTTTTGCAACTTCTATAGGATCAAAAAAACCTTTTACTAGATTGCCATTATATGTTAATTTATCATTTGAATATTTAAGATTTGGAATATTAACCTCAGAAAAATATTGTTCAACATTTGCTGAATTTACTAGTGAGTTATTTTCAGGTGCTTTATTATTAATAAATATAAAAATCCCAACAAAAATCAATACACATACAATCATAATAGAAAACACATTTTTTTAGTCATCTTTAATTATCTCCTTTAAATATTATTAACTTTCTACTTTTTCTTTAATTTTATATTTTTTTAACTTCCATTTCAGCTAACTTTTGTGAATAAAAAAAGCATTAGAATTTTTAAATCCTAATGCTCAGCTGTCAAAATGAATCTACATAGCCCAGTTCTCTGACCTTATCTATCATTTCTTGATAATTTCTAACATTTAATTTTTGATATATTATAGATAAAGATACTGCTAAACTTCTAACATTTGTGTTAAGTTCTTTAGCTAATTCTTTCCTAGACATGCCATTTGAATACAATCTCACTATTTTTAATTCATGTTTCGTCAACGGCTCTAACATATATTTTTCTTCAGGAAATATTATCTTATCTTCTTCTACAATACTTTTAATATATTGTATCAAATTTTTAGTATCCTCTTCTTTAGAAATAAAACCTCTACATCCTATTTCTTTAGCTCGTTTTATATAAAAATCTAATTTATATGCAGTTAAGATAACAATTTTGATTTCCTTATACTTTTCTATTAATTTTCCGGCTAAATCTAAGCCATTTACCGTTCCTTCAATACCCGTTAAGTTAATATCTATAAGTAATAGATCATAACTAAGGATTGATTTGTCTGTATTAAGTTTTTCAATACAGTCTATTACATCTACAGAAATATATTGTTCTGTTTCTAAACTCATTTTTAAAGAAGTAGCTACCATTTTATGATCTTCTATTAACAAAATTTTCATTTATAACCTTCCTTTCTAACGGAATTTTTATTTTAAATTGTACATATGATTCTTCTAAGTCTTCATTATTTTTAAATATTTCATATTCAAATACACCTCTGAATTGTTTTAAATTCAGTCTTAGAATATTTAATCCTATATTGCCTTCTTTAATTTTATCTTTATCTTTTATATAATCTCCAACATTTGTAACCGTTAAGTAAATTATATTTTTTTCTACTTCCAGAATAATATTCGTATTATAACCTTGGGAATGCTTAAATGCATTTATTAACAACTCATTAATACACTTATATACTATCTCATCATAAGGTGATGAAAGTTCAATATCTTTTTTACATTCAAATTCAATAAGCATCTGCTTACTTAAATACATATCTTCTATATCTGATATAAGTTTATTATATGCATCGTACAAAGAACTGTACTCTTTAATCTTAGGATTAAATGAATCAATTTCATGTCGAATTAAATCATTCAATTTATCTAAATTCTGTAATATATAATTTTTATCTGAACCTGACAAATTATCTTCAATCCATCTACGTATAGCTATTATAATTTGAAGTATATCATCATGTAAGAATGTCTGAATTTTTAAAGTATTAAGTCTTTCAATTTCTCTGTTTCTGTATATTTCAAAATAATAACTATCTAATAATTCATCAAAAGTAACACTTTGATGTTTCTTATACTCCTTATAACTTCTAAATTCTGCTAAATATATAAAAAAGTAAAAAGATAATAAAGTAATATCAACTACAGAAATACCAACTAAATATAGCATTACAAATAAAACAATATAATCGAAAAAGAGGTTTCTCATGGCTTTGATAAATAATGCTAATCCTTTTCTTACATCCGTTATCATAATTTTATATAGTAATACCGACTCCACTGATATAAATGATAATAGTAGGTACTCACTAATTGAAACCATCTCAATATTATTGATTGTTTTGTAAATACAAAAAGAAATAATAAAACATATTTGTAAATATAAAAATACCCTTCTGTTATTATGTCTTATTTTTTTATCTAATATGTAAGAAATACTAGGACTCATTAATAAAATAATAACTACATATTTATATATAAAATTGGATAATGAATAATTATAATTCATTGTTAAAGCTGAAATAGAAAGAATAATAGTTATAATTAGTTTTTTAATACTTACCTTATATGTTGAAAATATCAACGCTAAATTTTCTAACAATAATAAGCTATATATGATTAATTCTATGTGTTTTCCTATTTGTAAATTGATTAGTATTGTATCTTCTACACATATAAATATTATAAATATAATAGTTAGAATACTATGTTTTAAAATGAATTTTTTGTCAGAATTTAATATTGTAATAACATACGAAATAAAATTTACAATACTAATCAAAATTATTATTATAATTCCTATATCTTTTCGTTGATAATACTTTATAGAAGGAATTATAGGTATAAACAAAACAATTTGTAATATAATATGAGCTATTAAAATCAAATCTTTTCTTTTCATAATTTTTCCTTATAAATGTTATAAAAACAAATAATTGTAACTCTATAATATAGACAATGCGTGATTTTATATCAACGTTCTTCTAATATTATTATATACTTTATCTCAGTATAAATTAGTTGTTTCAATATCTTTTATTTGACTACTGCTTTCTAATTATTTTTTGCTCTTTTATTTATTGTAACCTTATCAATAATAAATCTCAGCTACCTTTAGTGTATTAAGCATATATTTGTAAAATATTCAAATATTACTTGAATAATCAGTGCTTATTCAACAAAAAAATAAGGACACCTTTAGATGCCCTTTATTTGTTCTTTATTTTAATTTTACTGCAGTGCCTACGCAGCTTATCATAAGCATACCTTCAACTACGGCTTCATAGTCGAACTGCACGCCTATTACAGCATCTGCGCCAAGCTCAGCCGCACGAGCCTTCATCTCTTCAATGGCCTCTTCTCTGCCTTCAATTACGCCCTTTTCGTAGCCGGAGCTTCTGCCTCCGATTATATTTCTAAAACTTGCGCCCAAGTCTTTTAAAAAGTTCAAGCCTTCTATTACTTCACCGAAGACGAGTCCTTTGTACTCTTCCACTTCTCTATTTTCTACAAAATTTGTTGTCGTTACTATCATAATGTACTCCTTTTTATTATTTTATGTCTAAATTATATTTTACTTTTTATTTTCTCACAAGAAAAAAAGACACAGATCACTCTGTGCCCTTTTGTAAAAAATTTTATTGTCTTTGTCCAAGTTCGCGGTCGTAAATAAATAGTCCGCCCCAGTTGTTGTTTATTCTTTCCATTGTAGTTAAGATGTCTCTAAATGTATCTTCTTCTTCAATTTGTTCTTTTACATACCATTGCATGAAGATTTCTACTTCGTGAGCTTCTTCTTTCTTAGCTAATTCATAAATTTTTCTAATTCTCTTTGACACTTCTTGTTCATGTTCGTATGCCAATTGGAATACTTCTTTGAAGCCTTTGAAGCCCTTTGTGTCCGGCTTCGGAATTTCTTTGTATTCAGGTTCTTCGTCCATTTCAAGTAGGAAGTGGTACAGCTTATATGCGTGTTCAACTTCTTCAGCTGCTTGTCTATTCATAAAGTGAGCGAAGCCCTTCATGTTTTCAAGTTCAAAATATAGTTCCATTGCCTTGTAAATATATCCGCTTTCAAGTTCAAAGTTAAATTGTTCTACAAGTGCGTCTCTTAATTCTTTTTTCATTTTTATCACCTCATGATTAATTCATTGTTTCTTCCTATATTTAATTACCCTATTTAGTGTTTTATATTCATTTTCCAAAAAAATTTTATAAAAAAAGCACACATGTGTGTGCCTTTTCTCATGCCAATAAGTCTTCGGCGGCTCTTTCCACCTTGGGCTCCTTGGTCTTCTCTTTTGAAATAATGTCTTTAACTTTCATAAGCCTTGTAATGGTTGCTCTGTCGTCTTCGTCAAGCTTTTGTCTAATGTACTTAACTGTTTCTTCCAAGTCCGGTATGGTCTTGTACTCAAGTGCATTAACTCTTCTTCTGGTCTTTTCGATTTCGTCAGCCATAAGTTGAGTGGATTTTTCCATTTCAGCAAGTTCCAACAAATCATCCATTGTCTCTTGTAACTTTACAATGGCTTCGTCTAAGTCCGCTGTTGTAAAGGCATAGCCGTAGGGATACATACTTCCCGTTTCCGACAATTTTTCCGTGTGAAATGTCATGCGAGGTATCATTACACTCATTACGTTTTTCACATCTATGTCTACAAGTGTTGACTGTGTCGGAAGGGCTACCGCTTCTTCCAATGCTTCGGGACTCATTGTTGCCGCCGCCATAAAAAAGTCGTTAAAAGATTCTTGAAGTTTAGCTTCCACCTTTTCTCTCAAGGCCTTATTTTCTTTTATCTTTTCAATGAATTGGCGCATTAATTCGTCTTGCTTGTCCTTTAAGAGTTTGTGTCCTCTTGTGGATGTTGCAAGTCTTCTCCTTAAGTTTTGCAAATTCATTCTCGTGGGTGTGACATTGAGTCTTGCCATTTATTATCAACCCTTTACTTCTTCTTTAGGAAGATATTTATCCAAATATGCGTCTCTAATTCTCTTAAGTTCAGTCCTCGGAAGTATGCTCAAAAGATCCCAGCCTAAGTTTAAAGTTTCTTCTATGGACCTGTTGGTGTAATAACCTTGGTCTACATATTTTTCTTCAAATTTGTCTGAGAATTTTGCAAAGGCTTTGTCCGCTTCTGAAAGAGCACTTTCACCAAGTATTACTGAAAGTTCTTTTGCTTCCTTACCTGCAGTGTAACCTGCATAGATTTGGTTCATTGTATCTGCGTGGTCTTCTCTCGTCTTTTCCTTGCCGATACCTTTATCTTTAAGTCTTGACAGTGAAGGTATTGCGTTAATCGGCGGTTGAAGTCCTTGTTTATACAGTTCACGTGAAAGGATTATTTGTCCTTCAGTGATATATCCTGTAAGGTCGGGGATGGGATGAGTAATGTCGTCTTCAGGCATTGTCAAAATCGGAATTTGAGTTATTGATCCGTTTCTGCCCTTTACACGTCCCGCTCTTTCATATATACCTGCAAGGTCTGTGTATAGGTATCCCGGATATCCACGACGTCCGGGTACTTCCTTACGTGCTGCGGATACTTCTCTTAGGGCTTCAGCGTAGTTTGTAATGTCTGTCATGATTACAAGTACGTGCATGCCAAGTTCAAATGCAAGATATTCCGCACAGGTTAAAGCCATCTTAGGTGTTGCAAGTCTTTCAATTGCCGGGTCGTCGGCAAGGTTCATGAAAAGTACTGCTCTATCTATAGCTCCCGTCTTAGTAAAGTCGTCTATAAAGAACTGTGCTTCTTCAAATGTAATTCCCATTGCGGCAAATACTACGGCAAATTTGTCTCCCTTGCCAAGTACAGTTGCCTGTCTTGCAATTTGAGCCGCTACTTCGTTGTGAGGAAGTCCCGCTCCTGAGAATATAGGAAGCTTTTGTCCTCTTACAAGTGTATTTAATCCGTCTATTGTAGAAATTCCCGTTTGAATAAATTCTGAAGGATAGTCACGGCTTACCGGGTTTATCGGTGATCCGTTTATATCAAGCTTTTTGTCGGGGATAATCTTAGGTCCGTCGTCAATCGGGTTACCAAGTCCGTCAAATACACGGCCTACCATGTCTCCCGATACTCCAAGTTCAAGAGGTCTTCCCAAGAATCTAACTGTAGTTTCGTTAATGTTAATACCTGTAGATCCTTCGAAAATTTGAACCATTGCCTTTGAGCCTTCAATTTCGATTACACGGCCTCTTCTCTTTTCGCCGGTGTGTAATTGAATTTCTACAAGCTCTTCATATGTTACTCCCTCTACTCCTTCAACTATCATAAGAGGTCCCATAACTTCTGTTACGGATTTATATTCCTTTAACATTTATAGTGCCTCCTTTACTGTCATTTCAGACAGTTCTTTTACAAGATCGTCATATAGTACGTCTAAATCCTTCAGTGAGTCTTCAGGTATGTTCTTAGATCTTGTAATTCTTTCTCTAATCGGTAGATTTGCGATTTCGTCAATGTAGATTCCTCTGTCAAGTGCCTTTAATCCCTCTGTGTAGAATGTAAGAATTATCTTTAACATCATGTATTGCTTGTGTAGTGAGCAATATGTGTCTACATCGTCAAATGCATTTTGTTGCAAGAAGTCTTCACGAATTGACTTTGTAACTTCAAGTTTTAATTGGTCTTGTTCCGATAGTGAATCTCTACCTACAAGTCTTACGATTTCTTGAAGTGCAGACTCTTCTTGTAACAGTGACATTGCCGTCTTTCTGTGCTTTGAAAAGTCAGGTGCTACGTGTTCGTCAAGATACGCGTCCATTTTGGTTTGATATAGTGAATATGAGTCAAGCCAGTTAATAGCCGGGAAGTGACGTTGATATGAAAGGTCGTAGTCAAGCTTCCAGAATATCTTTACGATTCTAAGTGTAGATTGTGATACCGGTTCTGAAATATCTCCTCCCGGAGGTGATACTGCACCGATTACTGAAAGAGCGCCTTCTCTGTTGTCGCTGCCTAAGCAGTCAACTCTTCCGGCTCTTTCGTAAAAGTCCGCTACACGAGATGCAAGATATGCGGGGTAACCTTCGTCGCCGGGCATTTCTTCCAAACGTCCGGACATTTCTCTAAGTGCTTCCGCCCATCTTGATGTAGAGTCCGCCATCATAGCTACCGAGTAGCCCATGTCTCTATAGTATTCGCAAATTGTTATACCTGTATAAATACTTGCTTCACGAGCTGCTACCGGCATGTTTGAAGTGTTGGCAATAAGCACTGTTCTCTTCATAATTGATTGGCCTGTATTGGCATCAATAAGTTCCGGGAACTCCATAAGTACGTCGGTCATTTCGTTGCCACGTTCTCCGCAGCCAACGTATACCACGATTTGAGCATCCGCCCATTTTGCAAGTTGATGTTGTACAACTGTCTTACCTGAACCGAAAGGTCCCGGGATAGCAGCCGTACCTCCCTTTGTAATTGGGAAGAAAGTATCTATAACTCTTTGTCCCGTTACAAGAGGAGTGTTGGGGTCAATTTTTTTCTTGTATGGTCTTCCAACTCTGACAGGCCACTTTTGAACCATTGTAAGTTCTCTTTCGCTGCCGTCTTCAAGTTCTACTACACATACAACGTCATCTACAATAAAACTGCCAGCTTTTATATCTTTTACCTTACCATTTACGCCGTAAGGTACCATGATTTTGTGATTGATTACTTCAGTTTCTTGAACCGTACCGATTACGTCTCCGGCGCAAACTTCGTCTCCGACTTTTGCCACAGGTACAAAGTCCCATTTCTTTTCTCTTGAAAGATGGGGTACCGATGCACCTCTTGTCAAAAAGTCGCCGGTTTTATTTTTAAGACCTTCAAGAGGTCTTTGGATTCCGTCAAACATCTGTTCCAATAATCCGGGGCCCAATTCTACGGAAAGAGGTGAGCCTGTAGTAACAACTACGTCTCCGGGGCCGATGCCTGTGGTTTCTTCATAGACTTGAATAGAGGCCTTGTCCCCTCTGATTTCGATTACTTCACCGATAATCTTGTCCTTTGAAACCTCCACAACGTCATAAACATTGGCATCTTCCATGCCGCTTGCTACGACAAGTGGTCCGGATACTTCTATAACTTTTCCAGATTTCAAGTCATTCTCTCCTTTACAATATATTCGATCCAACTGCTTTTTCTACATTTTTATTTATTCTATCCATTCCGATTCCCAATGATCCCTTGTTTGAAGGAATGAGAATAACTGCCGGAACCACCTTTGCATCATAGCGTGCAATAGTATCAGGTATTAGCTCCGCAAGCTCTTCCGTCAAGAAGATAACGCCATATTTTTCTTTGGCAAGAGTGTCAATTGCAATTCTCGCATCAGTAGCGTTGTATGCATTTCTCACATCTACGCCCAAGGCTTTAAAAGCCAATATTGAATCTTTATCTCCTACTACAGCTATTTTATACATAAGATTCACGCATCCTTTCTCTAATAACATCTGGAGAAAGTCCGGCCAATTTACTCATTAAAACAATTCTCAAGTTTTTGATCTCAAATCCCTTTGCCATTTCATAGGCAAAAATTACTTCAGGGCCGTAATTTATCATCTTGGCATCCTTAAGTTTTCCTATAAAATAGTTGTCCATAAGCTTGTCAAAAACCGATAAAGTACCGGTGGATTCATAAGCTTCAAGGCCGTTTTTCACAGCAAAGTAAATTCTATAAGGTCTGAAAATCAAACTTTCGGAAGACATTTTTTCTTGAAAATATCTTTCCAATTTTAACATGTCAATATTTCCGCCATGTATAATAACCTTCTTTACAAATTCCCAGTCTCTCTTTTGATTTGAACATCTTAAAAGAGTCTTTATATTTGTAAAGTCAATTAAGTCTTCAACATATTCAACTATCATTGGAGCACCGATTTCATCTGCAAGTTTTGCAAGTTCTTCAAAATACTTGTTGTCAAAATAAATATCTATAACTTGCGGATCTTTAGTCTCTTCAAAAAGGTCGATACATTCTTTAACCTGTCTGTACCAGTATTCAACTTCATATGAAGCCTTACCTTCTTCTACACCGCTTCTAAGCTTCGGTATGTCTAAATCGCCCACAGAAACAAAGAGCTCGTTTAAAGGTTTTTTAAGAACATATTCCTTAACCAAAACTTTTAAATTGTGATAGATGAATTGCAATTCCGGTACACTTATAATTTTTCCCTCTGGGCTAAGAGTTGAAGCTTCCGCATAAAAAGCGTCTTGCGCTTCTGTCAAAGCCTTTTCGTAGTCTTCCGGCCTTCCAAGTTTTGCGACAAATGGCTGATACCATGAATCTTGTAATATTCTAAGAGCTTCTTGTAGATCTTTTGCCTCTATAAGTCTGTCGAAAAAAGCCTTGTCAAGTAATCTTTTTTCTAAAACTCTTACAGTAGCACCGGATTGGATAAATAGATTTCTATCCATGTTTCCTCCTATCTTTCAAAAAGCTTTTCCACTATTTCCGCTTCCAAACTTTCCCTAATTGAGTCTACAAAATTGGAAAACTCAAAGTTATATACCACCTTGTCATTAGAAAGAGAAAAACCGCTGTCAATATTTTTGTCGGAAAGTTTAATGCCCGGGTTTTCTTTTTCCACAAGGGCTCTCTTGTCCTTCGGTACTGTCAGTACAGCATTCTTGTCAAGTTCCAAGGATTTGAGATTGTTCTTTAAAAATTCCATATAGGAATTGTCATCTAATTCTCTTAAAGACTTTTTAACTTGAGTAATAACTTTATTAATAAGTTCTTCCTTAGCCTTTAAGGAAATGTCTCTCGCTTTTAACTTTGAACTTTCTAAAATTCTGCTGTCTAAAAGTTCTCCCTCTTTTTCAGCTTCTTTAATAATATTATTTACAGCCTCTTTGGTTTTACTTTCATTAGACTCAAGGATGGATACTCTTTTTGCCTCAGCCTCATTTAAAATCTCGTCGACTTCATTTTTAGCTCTTTCTAAAATTTTATTTGTAATATTATCTATATTGGACAAAAAATCACATCCCTATTTTTTAAACTCTTGTCATTAACAAGAATGAAATAGCAAATGCCAAAATAGCGTACATTTCAACCATTACGGCGTAGATAATACCTTTTGCTTGTTGTGATTCGTTCTTAGCAAGAATGTTAATACCTGCAACTGAAACCTTACCTTGAGCTATAGCTGAAGTAAGTCCTGAAATACCTACAGGAAGTGCAGCTGCAATATACATAAGTCCTTGTTGGATTGTAAGATCAGGTGTAAGTCTGAAAAGAATTAAAATACCGATTACGAATCCGTAAAGACCTTGTGTACCCGGAAGTAGTTGAAGTACTAATGACTTACCGAACTTTTCAGGTTCTTCAATAACAACACCTGCAGCAGCTTCCCCTGCTATACCTACACCTTTAGCTGAACCTGTACCTGAAAGAAATACTGCAAGTGCAACAGCAATAGCTCCCAGTGAAATTCCACCTATTTGATTCAACAACTCTAACATTTTAGTCCTCCTTGATATTAAAATATTTTGAATCTGCAATCATATTTCTAAATGGCTTTCCGCCACCTTCATAAAATTTATTAAACAATTCAACATACGTAAGTCTTGCAGTGTGAACATATGCTGACAAATATGATAAAAACGCGTTAAAAGCTTGGAACAATACGAATACTACAATACCTGCTATAATTCCCAAAATTCCGCCCTTAAAAAGCATACTTACAATTAAGTTTACCGCTACGGCAATAAAAGCTCCTGAAAGAGCAAGTGCCATAAGTCTCAGATATGAGACAAAGTCACCGATGTATGAAGTGATACCGTATGCTGAGTACACGCCCCAGCCTATTTTGCCGGCAACAGATTCTTCACTTCTGCCTCCTGTGCAAACAATGCCTATCATTCCGAGGATAAACACCCACTTACCTATGTTGGCAAAAGTCGGGTTCGGCTTTACTGAGCCGAAAATAATCCAAACAATAACACCTATAACAGCCATGTACCAAAATCCGACGTCAAAAAGAGCGTCTAAAGGCTTGCCGTTTTTAATGTTGATATAAGCTTTAACTCCCAAACCGAAGAATAAGTGAATACCTCCAAGTATTAGGGAAAGTGTGATCATTTCAAAGTATTGAGTGGACGGATCCAAAATCTTAACAGGCAAATCGAAGCCGAAGAAACTTCCGAAAATCAATCCCCAAATAATTGTGGAAATTGAAAGGTAGTTTAAAAACTTTACCATGCTCCTCTTTTCTTCAGGCAAATTAAATGCCTTTAATCCGATTAATGTTAGTAAAAATACTACAAGTCCATATCCCGCATCTCCAACCATTATTCCGGCAAAGAGCCAATAAAAAGGTGTAAATAAAGGAGTCGGGTCCACTTCGTCATACTTCGGCAAAGAATACATCTTTGTCAAACTTTCAAAAGCTTTAACAACCGAATTATTTTTTAGAATAATCGGCACGTCCGGATCATCACTTGATGCCGGCACAACTGTCAAGTAATAGTCATCTCCTACAACAGATTTAATGTTTTCTTCAAATTTGGAAACCATGTTTGTAGGAACATATCCTTCAATAATATCTACAGATTCCGTCTTTAAAAATGTATCCGTAGATTCAATCCTTTGTTTTTCATTTTCAAAATACTCATAACCTAATTTAAAGTCATCAAGTATCTTCACATTTGAACCTATCTCTTCAGTGATAGAGTTAACTTTACTTTCACTCTCTTTAACTTTAGCTTCAAGGTCTTTAATTTCATCTCTCACAAGTTTGTTGCCCTTGACTTCCGCATTTGAAAATCCGTTTTTGCGAAGGACATCCAAACATTCTTCTTTTTGATCCAAGTCACAAATTACAGCCAAGTAGAGATTGTTTCCGTCTCGGGAGATTTCTTCCACTTGAACCATTGAAAGAGACTTAACCTCAGCCATAAAATCTTCTGCAAATCTCACGGACACAGTGCCCAAGAAAATTTCCACGCGATTTAATTTTCTAAGGTCGGAAAGAGGAATGTCAATTTTTTCCCAGGGTTTCAATTCACCGATTTTACCCTTCAGGTTCTGAATTTCCTGCAAAAGATCATTCTTCTCATCTTCTAAATTTTTAAGACCCTCATAGACTTTTTGGAAGTCATAATCGGAGCCGAACTCTCGAAGCTGTTTCAAAGTATAGGACTTCGGAACTATCTTCAATCCTTCTACAGTTGAGAGCTTTTTTTGGTAGGGTTCCAATAAATTAATAACATAATTTATTTTAGTAAGGTTTTCTTCAATGGCAAAAAGTTTGTCGCCATTGTCCACTTCCTTTACCCCTTCCGATTTTTCATCTACGCCTTCCACTTTGTTAAAGTGAACGTAGTTGAATTCTTGAAGCTTTTTAAGTAAAGCATCTCTTTGATCATCAAAAGAAAATAAGTTAAACTTACTCATTTTAACTATTGCCATTTTTCTTTCACAATCCTTTTTACAATTGAGTCAACCACCTCGGGTATTTTGTCATCGGCATTACTTAGCGAAATCTCGGCATCTTTTTTTGCCTTTGCAATTATAGGTTCCGCATTCTTTTCAGCCTTTTGCTGAGCCTCTGACAGAATAGCCTTTGCTTTAGCTTCGGCTTCGCAAACGTTTTTCTCAAAGATGGATTTAGCCTCATTTTGTGCTTCTTCAATAACTGTTAAAGCCTTCTTCTTTGCTTCTTCCACATCTTTAGCTGCGGAATCTTCAAAAGACTTGACAGTGTTTATTGCATCCACCGACACATCCTCACCTCCATTATTATTAACTTTCTAATCATGATTATAACACTAAAAATTTTATTTATGTTAATTAACAAAAAATAACGGAATTTTTTTAAAAACACCAATTTATTTACCATCCTGTGTTAAACAAATAAAAAAAGGCACATAAAGCGCCTTAATTTCTTATTCAATTTATTTTTCTTCTTCGTCGTTGTCTATTACTTCTTGATTTTCATCTTCCGGTTTTTCTGATTCTTCTTTAGATTTTTTTGTGTTGATATATTCTTTTATATCTACAACTTTGCCGTCGTCCATAATAATTTTAAAATTTGCAGTTGTAATTACTATGCCTCCGATTGCAAAAAGAATTAGCAAAGGATTTAAAGCAATGGTAATGGCACTTGCAGTTAGCGGAATGTTAAGTATTACTTCTCCGCTCTTGTCTTCTACTACAAGCTTGGACGCATTGCCCTTGTTCCAAATTTCTTTAATGGAGCTTACAATTTCATCTGCAAGGTTTTCAATTTTTTCGGTATTAAAGTTAAAGGCCTTTGCTCCCTTTCCTTCTTCCGCCTTACCCTTGCCTTCCAAATAACTTATTGCTCTATCAACATTGCCGTCGTTTTCAAGTAAAGCTTCTCTCACTTCTTCGTAACTCTTGCCTGTTGCGTTCATTACATAGTCAACTTTTTCAATATTAATCATAATAACCTCCTTGTTGGTCTTAGTTAAATTATACCCGATAGTAAAAGATGGTAAAACATATTGTAGAAAATTTTAGTAAAATCACCGTGAAATCTTTGCTATATTTTAGATTTGTTATTATATCTTGCCAATTCTCTTGCCCGGTCCATGCCTAATGACCTGTGAACCTCTTCTATTTCATCTAAATCAATTTCACAAATCCTTGCGTCTTCAAAACCCGACAATACTATCTTTGCATCTGCGTAAGGCCCCGCCACAATACTTTTGCCGTAGCAGCCTCTGTTTAAATCTTCATCGCACCCTTGGGTTGCTGAAACAATAAATCCGCCTAAGTCGTGAGCTCTCGTTCTTGTGAGTAAATGGTAGTGTGCTTCTCCTGTAAGCTTTCCAAAGGCCACAGGCATAAAAATTATTTTCGCTCCCATGTCCTTAATTGATTGGAAAAGTTCGGGAAACCTCAGGTCGTAACATACGGCAACCGATGCGGTTACACCTTTAATGTCAAAGACTCCTATACTCCGTCCATTTGAAAAATTATCACTTTCTCTGATATAGACGCCTTTTTTTGCCTCCATGTCCGCCAGGTATCTCTTGTCGTAGGTGAAAATTTCCTCGCCTTTGTCGTTAAAGACATAGCATCTGTTGTATCTCTTGACCCCGTCCAAGGTGGGGATTGTGCCTCCAACTACAAAGACTTTTTCTCTTTCTGCCAAAGCCTTGAGCTTCTTATATGTAAATCCCTTATGTTCTTCTTCAAATTTTGTAAAATAATTTGTCCTGTAAGGGCAGGTCCAAAATTCGGGATAGATTAACACCTCTGCGCCTTGGCGAGCAAGTTCTTCCCCTTTTTCAATGCCTCTGTTGACATTATAATCTCTGTCTGCCGTGCCTGTAGTTTGAATTACTCCTACTTTTAATTTCACTAAATCACTCCCACAATCATTAAGATTATAAGGATTAGGCCTAAAAATATTCTGTAGTAACCGAAGTATACAAAGTTATGTTTTTTAATGTAGTTCATAAAGGTTCTAATTACAATTAAAGCTACTATAAAGGAAACAAGTCCTCCGATAAAGATCAAAATAAATTGAGCGAAGCTCAGTGCCGTTCCGATTTTAAAGAGTTTTAAAAGCGTTGCTCCAAGCATTGTAGGTATGGCAAGGAAAAACGAAAATTCCGCCGCCGCACTTCTTGAAAATCCCAAGAGCACAGCCCCTATAATTGTCGCCGCACTTCTACTTGTGCCGGGGATCATTGCAAGACATTGAAACACACCTACCAATAGACAGGTAAGAAGTTCCGCCTCTTCTATTGAATTATACTTCGTCTCTCTGTTGTACTTAGTTTCAATAAGTATGATGACAATCCCGTATAGTATTAAAGTTATGGCTACAACTTTTGTGGAAAAAAGATGTGCGTCTATATAGTCGTCAAACAAAAAGCCGAGTATTGCCGCAGGAATTACTCCCACAATAATTTTCACCCAAAGTCTTATTATTCTCTTGTCCGGGTTTTTAAGAGCAAGAGCCGCTCTCTCTTTAAAGGGCAAATTTTTTACAGGTCTGCCCAACTTCTTTGAAACCTTTCTGTATGAAAAAGGATTTAATTTGTTCCAGTATAAAAATACGACGGAAAGTATTGCCCCTAATTGAATGATTACATTAAAGGCATTTTCAAATCCCTTGTCTCCAAATGAAAGAAAATTATTTGCTATGATTAAGTGTCCTGTAGAAGAGATAGGTAAAAATTCCGTTATACCTTCTATGATTCCTAATATTATTGCTTTTATTACTGACATCTTCGCCTCCTAAATGAATTATACCTTTAAAGGCCTTTATTTTAAACTCTTAAAAATTTCGCCAATAAAAAAAAGGCACACAGTGCCTAATTTTTTACTACTTTCATATTTACAAATTTTGTAAACTCCGGTTTGAATACAAGCTTCACAGTTCCTGTCGGACCGTTTCTGTGCTTTGCAATAATTACCTCTCCCACATTGGGCTCCTTGGTGTCGTCGTTGTAGTATTCATCTCTGTATAAAAACATAACGACGTCGGCGTCCTGCTCAATGGCTCCCGACTCACGAAGGTCGGAAAGGATAGGTCTGTGGTCCGCTCTCATTTCGGGAAGTCTTGAAAGCTGTGACAGTGCTATGACTGGAACTTCAAGCTCCTTTGCAATGCCCTTTAACGCTCTTGAGATTGCGGAAATTTCCTGTTGTCTGTTTTCCGATCTCTTGCCCATTTCCATAAGTTGCAAATAGTCTATTACGATTAAGTCCAAACCTTTTTCCATTTTAAGTCTTCTGCACTTGGCCTTTAGTTCCAAAGGCGTTATCCCTGAAGTGTCGTCTATTTCAAGATCCATTTGAGAAAGTACGGGAAGTATGTCCACTACCTTGCCCCACTCTTCCTTGTCCAAATCTCCGCTTATTATCTTTTGAAGATTGACATGAGTGCATGAGGAAATAATTCTCTGGGTCAGTTGGGCTCTACTCATTTCAAGAGAGAACATGGCAACCTTGGCTCCTGAATTTAAGGCCGCATTTGTACAAATATTTACCATTAAAGCGGTCTTACCCATGGAAGGTCTTGCCGCAAGTAAAATAAGGTCCGACTTTTGAAGTCCCGACAATCTGTAGTCAAGGTCAATAAATCCTGTGGAAAGTCCTGTCAGCTTCTTCTTGTTCTTCGCTCTCTCCTGCATTTGCGAAAAACTTTCCAACAAAACTTCTTTTATGGGCACAAGCCCTGTCCTGTTTGAGTCCTGAGTAATGTTAAAAATAACTTGCTCCGCCTTTTCAATAACTTGGGGCGGTTCGGCTTCACTGTCATATGCCGTGGCAACTATTTCTCCTCCCGCTTCAATTAACTTTCGCAAAATAGACTTTTCCTTCACTATCTTTGCGTAGTAAGGAGCGTTGCCTACAGCTCCCACACTTGATGTAAGTGTGGAAAGATATGTATAGCCTCCAACTTTTTCAAAAGTTTTAAGCTTCTTAAGTTCGTCGCCTACCGTTATTGTGTCCACAGGTTGATTTAAATTGTAAAGATTTAAAATTCCGATATATATGTCCGAGTGGGCGCCGGAATAAAAATCTCCCGGGTTTAAAATTTCCACTGCAGATGTAATGGCATCCTTTGACAAGAGCATTGCACCTAAGAGGGAGACTTCAGCCTCCTCGTCGTGAGGCGGAATTCTTAAATTTACATCTTCCATTACTTCACCTTAACTTCTACTTTAAGTTCCGCCACAACTCCTTGATATAGTTTAAAGGGAACCTTGTACTCTCCTTCAGTCTTGATATTTTCTTTTAAGTCTATTTTTCTCTTGTCCACGTCAATGGAATATTCTTCTGCCAATCTCTTGGCAATGTCGAGGGAAGTTATTGCGCCGAAAAGTCTGCCCTTGTCGCCGCCCTTGGCATATAAGTGAAGAGTCTTTCCTTCCAAAACTTTTTTAAGCTCTTCCGCTTCTTTAATATTTTGCGCTTCAGTCTCTCTTTGAATTCTCTTTTCTTCTTCCCAGTTCTTTAAATTTTCTTCAGTAGCTTCCAAAGCAGCCTTGCGGGGGAATAAAAAGTTTCTCGCATAGCCGTCCTTTGCATCTACAAGTTCTCCCGCCTTGCCAAGGCCCTTTATATCCTTTAAAAGTATAACTTTCATTTCTCGATCTTCCTTTCTTCCATATATTCATCAATAGCTTTTTTAAGCTTTGTCATCGCTTCTTCCATTGAACACATAACTTGTGCTCCCGCCATGTTAAAGTGACCGCCGCCACCTATTTTTTCCAAAATAAGTTGCACGGAAACATCTCCTCTGGACCTGCCGGATATGTGCATCTTGTCCCCTGTCTTTGCAATTACAAAGGATGCCGTTACACCGTTTATGTCAAGAAGTTCATCCGCCGCCTGTGCTGCAACTAAAATCGAATTTTTGGCGTTGTCGTCAAAGTAGGAGATGGCAATTTCATCCGCATAAATTTCCGCCACGTTTACAACTTCAGCTCTCATTCTGATAGTGTCGTAGTCGTCTTGGAAGAGAGCCTTCACCCTTTGCATGTCTGCGCCTGAACGTCTTAAAATAGACGCCGCTTCAAAAGTTCTCACACCTGTTTGGAAGGTAAAGTTCTTGGTATCAACAACAATACCGCTCATTAAAGCGTCCGCTTCAAAGTGAGTAAGGTTTAACTCATCTCCCATATAGGCAAGCATTTCCGTCACAAGTTCGGCAGTTGAGCTGGCATATGGTTCCACATAGGTAAGAACCGGATCCGATACAAACTCCGAGCCTCTTCTGTGGTGGTCTATAATCACAATTCCATGTTCCTTTAAAAGTTCCGGAGCTTCGGCAAAAGACGGCTTGTGATTGTCCACCATAATAACAAGTGAACTCTTTGTAATATTTTCCATTGCCTCCTCACCTGTCACCACTTGGGCAAACATTTGAGGTTCTTCCTCTTTCATTCTCTCGATTATATTGTCAATTGAAGGGTTTGAACTGTTAAGTACAATGTAGCCCTTTCTGTTTCTGTTAAGGACGGCACGAAGCACACCTATACCTGCGCCGATGGCATCCATGTCCGCATTTCTGTGGCCCATAATATAAACGTCGGAAGATTGGTCTATCAATTGACGTAGAGCCGTACCTATAACTCTGGACTTAACCTTGTTACGTTTTTCAACAGCCTTGCTCTTGCCACCGAAAAATTCAAAGCCGTCTCCCGCTTTAACTACAGCTTGGTCTCCCCCTCTTGCAAGGGCAACGTCAATTGCCGTATCGGCTTCTTCGTGAGCCTGTTTAAAGTCACGACCTTTGTCCGAAACTCCGATGGAAAGTGTAATGGGAATGGTATTTCCCTCTGCAAGTTCCTTTAAGTCGTCTAAAATATCAAACTTCTTAGCCTTAATTTGTTCTGCCGATGCATTGTCTGTAATGACAAAAAATTCATCCTGGTCAATTTTTTTAATAAAAGCATTGTATTCTGAAAAATAAATTCTGATTGCTGAATCGATTTCCGCTGAAAGCATAGGCCTTTTAGATTCTTCCGCAGAGTCAATGGCATCTTGGTAGTTGTCAACTTGAATTTTAATAATAATAGGCGTGGAATCCTTTAAAGTCTTTCTAAGTCTTACAAGGTCTTCTTCCAAAATAAAGTAGTACAGAAGAAGAGATCTGTTTTCAGTAGAGTTCTTTGCACTGCCGGGATAGACTTTGTAGTGTTTTTCTTTAACAATTACATCTACAGGTCTTCCCTTTTTAATTTCCGACTTCTTCTCTTCATTTAAAACAGTCACATAGTCTGTAATGGGTGTCTTTAAACTCACATCTTCCCCGATGATTTTTGAAAAGTGAGTGTTGTGCCAAACTATATCTCCCTTTTCGTCAGTAACTACCAAGGGAAAGGGCATGTTAAATACAGCCTTTTTGGCAATGGAGTCCGACTCTTTAATTAAAAAGTCTCCATAGTCGTTAAGCTTTTTGGAATTAACTCTTAGCAAGTTAATTGTATAAACCCCTGCCACCACAACGACTATCAGGGCAATAAGTCCTGCGATAGGTTTTATAATAATGGCGATAACACAAGCAATAAGAGCCGCCGCCAATATGGGTATAAAATCTTTAATATCTAAGTTATCAAAATTCACTAAATCACCTCATCGGGAAGTTTTCTAAAGTTCAAAATCGAATCCAAAATTCCCAAAAATCCTAATATTGCCTGCATATAGGTAATGTATATGCTGAACATAAATACCAGTATTAATATAAAGCGAGACACTCTCTTTGACTTTAAATAAAAGTATATAAGAGACAATCCTTCCGCCATAAAAAAGAAACTGAATATTAAAGAAATATTTAGTATATAAGACTCATATCCTTCAAATAGGGAGGAAAATCCTAAATTAAGTGTCATTATAATTAGCGCCGCAAATCCCAAAGCCTTAGGCAGTTTAAAGTAATAGAAGGGATTGGGTTTTTTAATTACTATTCCGTTAAAAAGAAGCTTGTTCCCCGTAATTGAAAGTGTGAAGTAACTCGTCACAATAGATCCGATTAAAAGCATGGCAGGAAAAGTATTGACCACTTGATTAAATAAATTAGTCAAGTTGTGAGTCATTTCCGCGTTCATTTCCACGTTGCCGTTTTTTAAAAAAGTTTCCACCATTTGTATAAAGTCTTGAAGGGCCTTGCCGCTTTCTAAATACTCGGGAGTAATGCCCATGGTGTAGAGCACGGTGCCCAAGGACACAAACATTGCAACGGCACCTACAAGTACGGTGTACTTTGCAGGCCTCTTGGTAGTTATCATGTAGTGCATTAAAAGTATCATGGGCAAAAATATTGTAAAGACTGAAAGGCCGACAGATGTGCCGAAGGTCACAGCCAATACTGCCGCCACTATTATAAATACCAAGCCGGCTTTAAAAATACTGTCCTTTATCCCCAAGTATAAAAAGTTTTGGGGAAAATATATATAAATTATCGGAAAAAACATTCCGAATGTTGCAAGTAAAATTGATTTAACTATTGTTAAGAGGATTTCTTTCCCGTCGATTTTACGTGTTTCCAAAACATCACCTCATTCCATAGTTTATCACACATAAGTTCTATATAAAACAAAAAAGACGAGTTGCCTCGTCTTTAATCTCATCTTAGTCAGCGCTATATGGTAAAAGCGCAATTTGTCTTGCTCTTTTAACTTGAGCTTGAACTTGTCTTTGGTGCTTTGCACATGTACCTGTGATTCTTCTTGGAAGAATTTTACCACGGTCTGAAACAAATCTCTTTAATGTTTGTACGTCCTTGTAATCTAATTCTTTTTCTTTATCTTGACAGAAAGCACAAACTTTTCTTCTTGATCTAAATCTTCTTTGCATTATTTATTCCTTTCTAAATTAAATCAGAATGGA
The DNA here is from genome assembly GCA_902488815.1 of uncultured Eubacteriales bacterium. Taxonomy (GTDB): domain Bacteria; phylum Bacillota; class Clostridia; order Tissierellales; family Peptoniphilaceae; genus KA00134. Next base: position 20,067 of record CABTXP010000001.1, read on the forward strand.
ATCTCTTCGTCGTCAACGGGATAGAATCCGCTCATGTCGTCGTCACCGAAGCTTCCGCCTTGATCATATGCGGAGTTTGTAGGTCTTTCACTTCTTTGTTCTTGAGGTCTTTGGCCGCTGTTTTGGCCGCCGCCTGTAAAGAAAAAGTTGTTTACAACTACGTCTGTAGTGTAAATTTTACGACCTTCGTTATTTGTATAAGAACCTGTTTGGATTCTTCCTTCTATTAATATCGGTGAACCTTTTTTAAAATAATTTGCTATGGTTTCAGCTGTTCTATCCCAAGCCACGCAACTTATAAAGTCTGCTGTGGGTTGATTTTTAGATTCCGCTTCTTGTCTCTTTTCCTTACTCATTCTGCGATCTACAGCAACTGTAATTCTCACATATGCCTTGTTGGTATTTGTGTATCTGAGTTCAGGATCTCTAACTAATCTTCCATATAAGGCTACATTGTTCATTTTTGACTCCTTATTTGTCTAAATTTACAATCATATGTCTCATAACAGGATCCAATATCTTTGCAACTCTGTCAAATTCTTTAACCGTTTCAGGGTTTGCTTCAAATTCAACAACAGTGTAGTAAGCTTCGTTTAAATATTCAATTTCGTAAGCTAATCTCTTTAGACCCCATTCGTCGATTTTTGTAACTTTACCTTCTTGTTCAAGAATAGCTTTAAGCCTGTCAAAAGCGGCAGTTCTCTTTTCTTCTTCAACATTTGGATAAAACATTAATACAACTTCATAGTGTTTCATCTTTTCACCTCCTCCGGACTAATGGCACTTGCGTGCAGGATTAACGAATATATTTTAGTGGAGAATCTGAATTTTGTCAAGAAAAAAAAGACGGTCTCCCGTCTTTTAATGTAATTTATATCCCGATGCAATAAGTGCCGACTTAATTTCTTCCTGATGGTTTTCGTCTCTCGTGGCAACTTTAACTCTCACCCACATTGTGTCAATGTCATCTCCCGCAAGGTCTACTACTTGGTCAATGGTTTGAATGTTGGCACCCGATTCTTCAAAGATCTTTAAGAGCTTGTTAAGTTCTCCCGGCGAGTCCTGTAATGTAATGCGAAGGTCAAGAGCTCTCTTTGTAGTGAAAAGTCCTTTTTCAATTACCTTTGATATTCTTTGCACATCAATGTTGCCACCTGACAATACGCACAGAACTTTCTTGCCCTTGGCGTCAAATTTATTATACATAAGTGCCGCCACAGCTGCCGCCGCCGCACCTTCAGACACAATTTTTTCGTCTTCCATTAAAGCCAAGATGGCTCCTGAAATTTCTCCTTCAGATACCAATACCACTTCGTCTACATATTCTTTCACTATGTCAAAGCACAAATCTCCCGGAGTTTTTACGGCAATGCCGTCTGCAATAGTCCGTGAGGAGTTTAGAGTTATAACTTTATCTTCTTTTAAAGACTGATACATACTTCCCGCTGTTGAAGCCTGTACTCCTATGACCTTTACCTTGGGATTGATGGACTTAATTGCAAGGGCAATCCCCGATATAAGTCCTCCACCTCCTATGGGCACGACGACAATGTCTACCAAGGGCAGCTGTTCCATAATTTCAATGCCGATGGTGCCTTGTCCTGCGATTACTTCTTCGTCGTTAAAGGGATGGATAAAGGTGTAGCCCTTTTCTTTTTCCAGTTCATAGGCTCGCTGTTTTGCATCGTCAAAGGTGGTGGGCACAAGTACAACTTCCGCCCCAAGTCTTTTTGTCGCTTCAATTTTTGAAATGGGAGCGTATGTGGGAATACAGATTACGGACTTAACTCCCAAATCCCTCGCCGACTTTGCCACACCTTGGGCGTGATTGCCGGCGGAACAAGCTATTACTCCGCGCTTTAACTCCTCATCTGAAAGAGTCAAAATTTTGTTCAAAGCTCCTCTTATTTTAAAAGAGCCTGTCACTTGAAGGGACTCCATCTTTATGTAAGCATCATCTGCTATAGTTCTTAGAGAAACTACGGGAGTGTACTTTATCTTGTCTTTAATTCTCTCTCTTGCTTTTAAGATTTGTTCAAATTTCATATCAGTACAACGGGAATGTCTTTAAAACTTCAAGGACATTGTCTTTAATTTCAGTTACAGGTCTTCTCTCTTTTAATCTGTCGCACATAAGTTTTGCAATGTACTTCATGTCTTCTTCCTTCATGCCTCTTGTAGTCATGGCGGGAGTTCCTATTCTCACACCGCTTGTGACAAATGGGCTTTCAGGGTCCATGGGAATTGTGTTTTTGTTTGAAGTAATATTTACTTCCGAAAGCATTTCTTCAGCAGCCTTGCCTGTAAGGTTTAAACCTCTCACGTCAATTAAGAGCAGGTGGTTGTCAGTGCCACCTGAGACAAGTCTTATGCCTTCTTCGTTAAATACTTCCGACATGGCCGCCGCATTTTTCTTAACTTGTTCCATGTACTCCTTATAAGAAGGATCTAACGCTTCTTTAAAACAAACGGCCTTTGCCGCAATGACGTGTTCCAAAGGTCCCCCTTGAAGTCCGGGGAAAATTCCCTTGTCAATTCTCTTTGCATGTTCTTCCTTGCAAAGAATTGCGCCGCCTCTCGGGCCTCTTAAAGTCTTGTGAGTAGTAGTTGTTACAATGTCCGCATAGGGCACGGGAGAATTATGTAAACCTGTTGCAACAAGTCCTGCAATGTGAGCCATGTCAACCATGAGCATTGCACCAACTTCCTTTGCAATTTCTCCAAAGGCTTTAAAGTCAATTTCTCTCGGATATGCACTTGCCCCTGCCACAATCATCTTCGGCTTAACTTTTTTTGCAATTTCAAGGACATTGTCATAGTCAATGCGTTCAGTCTTTTCGTCGACGCCGTAAGCTTCAAAGTTGTAAGTCCTGCCTGAAAAGTTTACAGGGCTTCCGTGAGTCAAGTGTCCCCCTTCTGAAAGGTTCATGCCAAGCACCGTGTCCCCGGGTTTTAAAAATTCCGCATAGACACCGATATTTGCATTGGCGCCGGAGTGAGGCTGAACATTTGCGTGGTCGGCGTTAAAAAGTTTTTTAAGTCTTTCTCTTGCCAAGTCTTCTACAACGTCAATGTATTCACATCCCGCATAGTATCTCTTGCCGGGATAGCCTTCGGCATACTTGTTGGTCATAATTGAGCCTTGAGCTTCAAGTACCGCCTTTGAAACAAAGTTTTCGGAAGCAATAAGCTCAACGTGTTCTCTCTGTCTTTTAAGTTCGTTTTCGATGCCTTGGAAGACATCTTTGTCATATTGTGCTAAGGATTCTAAATTCATTTTTCACCTCTTAATAATATATATTTAATTGTAACACAGAAATAAAAAAATAAGCTATAATGAAGAGAAGGAGAGATGTATGAAAAGAAAAGTTTTATCTATATTAATAATAAGTGCGGCACTTCTATTACTTATAGGCTGCAACAAGACCAAAAAATTAGAAGTATTTACAAAGGACAAACTTGAGGAGAAAGCTTCGGAAGTCTTCGAGACAATTCAAGAAAGAGACTTTGACAAGCTTAGAGAACTTGCATCGGACAGTTTAAAAGAAGAGCTTACAGATGAAAACATAGCTCAAATCGACGAATACTTGGACGAAGTGGGCGAGTTTAAAAAGATAAAGAAAAAGTCCTACAGAGAATTAAAAGAAAAAGAAGGGGACGATGTGCTGGGAGTAGTGTACTACAATGTGCAGTATTTCGAACAAAAGATTAACTACACCTTCACCTTTGACAAGGACTACAACTTTAAAGGACTTCTCTTCAGATAGGAATACTTTTGAAGAGAAGGTATTAATGTTAGTATAAATTTATGAGGAATTTATGAAAAAGAATCTGTTTAAAATTGCAACGTTAATTATGTTAATAATTGCCCTTGTAGGCTGCGGAAATAAAAACAGCGCCGCCGACAACAACGCTTCAAAGGAAGCTGAGAAAAAAGAAGAAGCTCCCGTGACAGAAGTTGCAAAGGACGAAGAAAAACCGGATGACAAAGAAAGTGGAGATGCCGAGGACATAGGTGAAGGCAGCTTTTATTTGAAAAACGAAAGCGGCACAACTGAAAACGACGAACCTATTACACTATCCTATGACGAAAGTTTAGGTTACATTTCAGTAGGGATTGTCACTTCAGGCATAGACATTAGTCGTCAAACTGCAGTATATGTAGATGACACATTGATGACTTTAAATTATTTTGAAGCACCTGAAACGGAAATAATCATACCTCAACAACTTGAAGACGGTCCTCACAATCTAATACTTAAACAATTTAAAGACGACAACAGAGAAGGCGAACCTACATTGGTTAAGTCCGCTCCCTTTATATACGAAACAAAATAATAAATTATTGCCCTCTATAGAGGGCATTTTTTATAAACTTTTTTGTATAAAACTAAATCATTATCCGCATACCCCCATCCTAATTTATCTTTGTCTACACCCTTTCATTTTTTATATTATTTTAAACATATATTTACCATTCTTGTATTATTTACTTTACATATTTTTTATTTTAAAAATATATTCTCCATACATGTTACCCCTATATTGTTACAGAGGAGGTGAGCATGATCGGAGAATTTTTTGTTGCTTCTTCTCTGATGTGGAATTTCACTGAAGAAGAAATATTTGAATATGTTGCAAAAAATAATTTGTCCGGCATAGAGTTTTGGTCTCAACAAATTCAAAACAATAATTTTACTTTGGACAAAATAAATTATTTACAGGAACAATATAATTTAAAAGTTGTTCTTCACGGCAAGAGTTGGGATCTCAACTTGGCTTCAATTAATGAAAATATTAGAGAACTAAGTGTCAAGGAAAATTTAAGGGACATAGATCTTGCAAAAGAAATAGGTGCCGCCGAGGTGACTATTCACCCGGGCAGATACTCTGTGTGTTGCGACACGGAAAGTTACTATACCTATCTGAGAGAGAGTTTTGACCAAATTATTGAATACTCTATTTTGAAAAATATTCCAATATCCGTAGAGATAATGGAAAAAATAAAAAAGGAATTTATAACAGATATCAAGTCTTTAAAAAAACTCATGGAAGATATGTTTAAAGATATTTATACCACCCCTGACGTATCTCACTGCGACAGTGAAGAGGAAATATATTATTTGTTGGACAACCTTGAAAATGTTTCAAAAGTACACATAAGTAACAGGCAAAAAGACATGTACCACACAGACCTTATGACGGGAATATTCCCCATGGATAAAATAATCACGGACATTGCAAAAAGAAAAATACCCATGGTTTTGGAAGGGATGGAAACAGGAAGCGCGACACACTTTTTAGACAAAAACATTAATTACTTAAAGGAGAAAAATTTAATATGAAAAGATTAATTATTATTTTAGCTTTTATTTTAGCCTTAACGGCTTGCGGCCAAAGTACTCAAAAAGCACCTGCAGCAAATGAAAAGAATGAAAAAGAAGTTTCAAGTGAAAAAACTGAAGAGCCCAAGGAAATTGAAGGCACCATCACTCTTTACACTTCACAACCGGAAGACGATGCCAACAAACTTATTGAAGGATTTAAAAAAGTCTATCCCAAAGCCGATGTAGTTGTATTTAGATCGGGAACAGAAGAAGTTGTTTCAAAAATTCTTTCTGAAAAAGAAGTCAACGCACTTCAAGCAGATATTGTATTGGTAGCCGATACAGTTACATTTGAAGTTTTAAAACAAAATGAAATCTTGGATAAATATGTCTCACCGGAACTTGAAGGTATAGACCCTAAGTTTTGCGACAAGGACAACTACTATGTAGGTACCAAAATAATTTCAACGGGAATTATTCAAAATACAGATGTGTATAAGGGAGAAATAAAAGGATTTAAAGACTTGATCAAGGAAGATACAAAGTCTCAAACTATTATGCCTTCCCCTCTATATTCAGGAGCTGCAGCTTACAACCTTTCCCTACTGACAAGAACGGACGGCTTGGGCTGGGAATTCTATGAAGGACTTAAAAATAACGACGTATTGGTAGATAAAGGAAACGGTGCAGTACAAAAATCCGTAATGTCGGGACAAAAAGGCTTGGGAATCATAGTAGATTACATGGCAATTCGTTCTAAAAAAGACGGCGCTCCTGTAGAATTTGTCTATCCGGAAGAAGGCTCACCTATAGTAACCGAACCTGTAGGCATAGTTAAAGGTACAAAAAATCCTGAAGTAGCTCAAGCTTTCTACGACTATATAATTTCAAAAGACGGACAAGAACTTGCTTCTTCCATGGGTTACACTCCTATAAGAGGAGATGTGCCAGCTCCCGAAGGACTTAAATCTGCAAAGGAACTTAATGTACTGTTCGGAGATGACAAAGTATTACTTGAAAGCAGAGAACAAGACAAGGAAGAATTTTCAAAGCTTTTCCAATAGGAAGGAGATATTTTGAAAAGAGATAAGGCAGTAGACTATTTATTAGTTATATTGGTTGTATTTGTATTTATCATCCCCTTTATAAAACTCTTTACTATGAGTTTTAGAGGGGATGGTATTATTCAAAACTACAGCCGAATTTTTTCAGACCCGAGAGTTTTAAAAGGTATAGCAAATACATTTATTATAGGCGTCACAGTCTCTTTTTTGACTTTGTTAACAGGTTCTTATTTAGCATTTATCATCGCCTATACCGATATTCGTTTTAAAAATGCGCTGAAAGTGTTAGTGTATCTTCCGTTTATTGTTCCGGGATACATAATGACACTTGCCTGGACAAACATTACATCAAGTATAGGAATCGTTACAAAGATTCTAAATAGTGTAGGACTTAAGCCGGTCAACCTGTACTCAATAGGAGGAATAATATTTGTAATGGTGATTTGCTACACTCCTTTTGTCTACTTGAGTGTATACAGATCCCTAATTAAAGTACCTCTCAGCAACGAATACGCTTCAAAGCTTTTAAACTACGGAAGCTTTGCTACATTTAAAAATATAAACTTAAGGCAGATTAAACCTACATTGGTAAGTACATTTGTATTGGTCTTTCTCTCGACCTTAGACAATTTTTCCATACCGGCTTTTTTAGGAGTTCCGGCAGGCATATCTGTACTCTCCACATTGATTTATGAAAAGACTATATCCGTAATGACAGGTGGCTTTACAGATCCCGCCGTACTTTCAGTACTCCTCTTTATTATTTCAGTCTCGGTATCACAAGCCGAGTCGAAAATTTTAAAAAAGTCACGGACAGGCAAAGATTCTGTCGAAGATACATCTTTAAGATATGAATTTAAACCGAGGACAAAAGCAATTGTTGAGGTGCTTACCTTTGCAATTTTTATTTTTGTAAACATTGTTCCCATAGGTTTTATGGTGTACTCATCATTTATATCGAACTATGTAAAAGGATTTTCTTTTTCCAACTTCACTATAGAGAATTACAAAAATCTCTTCGCCATATCTTCAATTAAAATGTCCATTACAAACAGTTTTAAGTTTGCAATTATAACTGTAATTTTGTGCGGAGTCTTTGCAATAATTTACGGATATTTTAAATGGAAGAATAAATATAATATCAGTATGTCTCTACTTGAAAAAGGAACAAGTATATCTTACTCACTACCCGGAATGGTACTTGCGCTGTGTATGATCTTTCACTGGGCAAAACCTGTCCCCGGACTTAACATAGGTTTTTACGCCACACCTGTAATAATTTTAATTGCCTATGTGACAAGATTTTTAATTATAGATATGAAGTCGGCATACCAGGGTTTCAGTTCAATATCCTACAGTTTGGAATACGCAGCGGTGCTTTCAAACAAGTCCTCCTTTAAAAAGTGGACGAGGATTTTTCTGCCCTTGATATACAAATATATTCTGACTTCATCTCTTTTAGTATTTGTATACGCCCTGACGGAGCTAAGCCTTTCGGCAATGCTTTCGGGCCCTTTTACCAAGACCATAGGACTTTTGATATTTAATCTGCAACAGTCGGGAGACTATCCCCTGGCATATGCCATGTCAACTTTGGTTTTGATTGTGCTTCTGATTATGTATATATTGATGGAAAAAATAAACGGAGGAAAAAAATGACCCTTATAATTGACAATGTATGTAAGAGTTTCAATAAAAAAGAAGTTTTAAAAAATATAAATTTGGAAATACAAGACGGCGAATTTATTTCGCTACTTGGGGCAAGCGGATGCGGAAAGACTACTTTATTAAAAATAATTGCAGGCTTTGAAAAAATAGACCGCGGCTCGGTGACGAAGGACGGAAAAGTATTTGTTAATGACAAAGGTGTCTTTTTGCCGCCGCAAGACAGAAGCTTAAACATGGTGTTCCAACAATTTGCTCTGTGGCCCCACATGAATGTGAGAGAACACTTGGAGTATGCCCTTAAAGGAAAAGGCGGAAGCAAAGACATTGAAGAAGAAATAAAGAAGATGCTTGAAACTGTAGATCTTACCGGCTTTGAAAAAGCATACCCGGGCGACCTTTCAGGAGGGCAAAAGCAAAGAGTCTCCCTTGCAAGAGCATTAATTACAAAGCCTGAAATGATACTTATGGACGAACCTCTCTCAGCCTTGGATGCAAATTTAAGAGTTGAGATGCGAAAATTTATTAAAGAAATTCATCAAAGGTTTAAATCCCTCATAATTTATGTCACTCACGACCAGGTAGAAGCTTTAACCATGAGCGACAGAATTGTAATATTAAAAGACGGCGTAGTTGAACAAGTCGGAAGTCCTGTAGAAATTTACGAAAATCCCAAGACGGAATATGTGGCAAAATTTGTAGGCAAATCCAATTTAATAAAGGGTGCGTGGCAGGGAGATTTATTCCGCGTGGAAGACTCCGACATTTTGTTAAAGGATAAGACCTTTAAAGACAGATTTGAAAATCCGAACATCTATCCTGTGAAACCTGATGAGCTTTTAATATCCAAAGGCCCTTCCGGTATAATGGGCAAAATAATTCAAATCGACTATATGGGCACAGGCTTTGAATACAAATTGGACACTACAATGGGTATAATAAATGTACTTAGCAAGGGCTCAGAATACACCTTGGGGGAAAATGTAAAAATTAACATGAGGGAGAATTATAAAAATGCTATGTGATCTTCACACTCATACAATAGTAAGCGGTCATGCCTATTCAACGCTTAAAGAAAATATTGAAAGGGCAAAATCTAAAGGACTTAAATTTTTAGGCACCAGCGAACACGGAGAGAAGATGCCCGGATCTGTGAATAACGTCTACTTTTATAACATGAGAGTTATAAAGAGAAATTGGAACGGGATATACCTGTTGAGAGGAGCCGAAGCAAATATTTTGGACTATGAAGGAAGTATAGACGTGTTTGAAGAAAAGCACACTAAAAACTTGGACTACCTTATCGCCTCACTTCACACGCCCTGTATAGAAGACGGAGGTATTGTTAAAAACACCGACGCTCTTATAAAAGCTATGGATAAAAATAAAGTGAGAATAATCGGTCATCCCGACGACGACAGATACCCGATTGACAGAAAAGAAGTAGTGCGTGCCGCAAAGGCAAAAAATATTTTAATTGAACTCAACAACTCTTCCCTTTCACCTTTGAGTTCCAGAATAAATGCAAGAGATAATATAAAGGAACTTTTAAATTATGCAGCAGAGTGTGAAGCGGATATTATAATAAACTCCGATGCCCATATTGAATATGATGTAGGAGATTTTACATCGGCATGTGAGCTCCTCAAGGAATTAAATTATCCCCAAGAGAGAATTATAAACTTTGACGACAAGGAAGACAGGCTTTTTAAATATTTGAAAATAGATAGAGAAAAATTTTATCAGCAATAAAAAATCCGAGGATTACCTCGGACTTTTATTTCTGATAAATTTGTAACCTATGTGTAACCTATCTGTAACCTCAAGTGTAACCTTTCGGGTAGTTTTTTACTACTTATCCACAGGTAAGTAAAAATATAAATGGCTTAAAATGGAGCTATTAGCGGGACTTGAACCCGCGACCTCTACATTACCAATGTAGTGCTCTACCGTCTGAGCTATAATAGCGTGCTTATATTCTACAAAGGTTTCATGTATTAGTCAATGTTTAAATTCCCCATAGTGTATGGACATATTGAGAGTGCGAAACTTGTGCTCATACTCCGTCACAATATTGTCAGGGTATTCACTTAGCTTCATGTTGAAGTCACTCTTTATTATTTCAAAGCCTTCATCTTCAAAATATTTTAGAGAGTCTTCAAACAAATCTCTGTCGTCTGTCTTAAAGTAAATCTTACCCTCGGGCTGTAAAAGTTTTTTGTAAATTTTTAAAAGTCTGGGGTGAGTGAGCCTTCTCTTCTTATGCCTTTCCTTGGGCCAAGGGTTGCAAAAGTTAATGTATATTCCATTTATCTCCCCTTCCCCTACAATCTCCGCAATGTTGTCCACGTCATAGGGAATGCATCTCACGTTAGAAAGTTCTTCTTCTCTTATCTTGCGAGTGGCATAGACAAAGGCATTTGACTCTCTGTCAATTATTATATAGTTGGTGTTGGGGGTTCTTTTTGCAAGTTCTTTTATAAACTGTCCCTTCCCTGCACCTAATTCTAAATATATGTCGTTGTCGTTTTTAAATTCTTCACTCCACTTGCCCTTTAAGTGCTCCGGATCAAAGATGACATAGGGATTCTCTCTCATCTCAGGGATCGCAAAGTGTTTTTTTCTAAGTCTCATTCTTTCAAATTATCCTTTAACTCAACAAGCTGTTCTTTTAAACTGTCATCCAAGGCGCCAATGTGATTTTTAGAATCACTTGTTATGTCCTTGCTCTTTCTTTCAATTTTATTTCTCTCGCTTTCCACTTCAGCGTAAAGTTCCATGGCGGAAATTCTGCTGCCGCCCCTTTGCAAAATAATTTGTTGCTCGATTTTGTCAGAGGTTGCGACACGCACTCTTCTCACTCTTCCGATTTTATCAAGTTCCTTTTCAATAAAGTGGTCCGCCGTTTCAAATTCCTTTGTAAAGACTACATATATGCCCCCGACTTTGTAGACCTTGCCGGGAGACTTCTTAACTCTGTAGGCGTCGTATACAAGTATTACCTCCTGGTCAGTGACGTGGGCGTACTCAATCATTAAATCAGTTAATTCAATCCGTGCCTTTTCCAAGTCCACTTTCATCGTGTCCTTAAAAATATCCCAAGAGTTTATTATGTTGTATCCGTCTACAAAAAGGTAGTCCCTGTCTTTTAAATACCTGAGCATTGTCTTTGTATTTCAAATATTACAATACTTGCAGCGCATGATGCGTTAAGAGAGTCGAAGGGGTTTGACATGGGAATCTTAACTGCGCCGTCACAGTTTTTAAGTATGGAGGGGGATATGCCCTTGCCTTCGTTACCTACTACTATTGCCACATTGCCCTTTAGGTCCGTGTTGTAATATTCATTGCCTTCCATGTCCAAACCGTAGATCCAGTATCCGGCGTCCTTCAGTTTTTTAATGGTGTTTGAAATATTTGTAACACGAGCCACCTTTATCTTGTCAACGGCACCTGCCGATGCCTTGTATGCTCCTTCATTTACCTGTGCCGCTCTGTGCTTCGGGATAATTATGCCGTCAAAGCCTGCGCCGTATGCGCTTCTTGCAATGGCTCCCAAGTTGTGAGAGTCTTGTACTTCGTCTAAGATTACAATTTGTCCCGGCTTGTTCTTTTCTTTGGCAAAGGCTATTATGTCTTCAACTTCGGAATAGACAAAGTCATTTACCATTGCCACTACTCCCTGGTGGTTCTTGCCTTCCGCCATCTCGTCCAATTTTTTTCTGTCCACTTCGCCAATGGGAATTTTTTTCTCCCTTGCCATGGCGTAGATTTTATTAATGGAGCCTTCCATCTCCCTTGACTGAAGGTAGATCTTCTTAACTCTTCCTTCTTTTAACACTTCTATAACCGGGTTTCTGCCGTATATATATAAATCTTTCATTACAAACTCCTGTAGTATTCTCTCACTTCATTTATTTTGCCGCAGGTCATTTTGCCTTCGGGACATGGTCCCGTTACACATGAAGGGCCTTGGTTTTTAAAGAGTATGGGGGAGATTTTTTTAAGCTCGATTAACATAAGTCGTGCCATTTCTCTTATCTCCCATTGAGCTCTGTTGCAGCATCTGAGTTTTAAAAAGTGGTGTAGGCTCCTTACGTTCATGGTAAAGACGATTTTCGTCTCACAGGCGTTTGGGAAGACATATCTCGCGTCTTCAAGAGCTTCCTTCTCCACCATCTTCCTTGCCTCTTTTTCATCCTTACCCGCCACAACAAGTGGCTTTATTTTTTCGGCGACTAAAACTTCCACAAGTTCTTCATAGGCTTTCTTGTCATTTTCCATTGCCTTATAAAAAATTTCCCTAGCTTTTTCATTTTCTTCTATTGCGGGAGGTACTACATATTTAAAGTCCGTTAAGTTTACATATCGCTGTGACTGTTGTGAGTAGCTTGCAATTCTGTGGCGCACCAATTGATGTGAAAGGGCCCTTGATATTCCTTCCACTGCAAAGGTAAAGCTTGCGTGTTCCAATGGAGAGTCGTGAGAGAGTCCCATTAACATGTTTAAAAATCTCTCCACGTCTTCCGGGCTCATCTTTTCTCTGATTTCTTCCACGCCCACCTTTGAATAACAAAGCTTGGCACTTTGAGCTATAACCTCTTCAGGATTTTGTGTATGAGAAATTATTTCAACCTTCATATTCACTCCTTATTATTTCAAAAAGTTCAAAAAGCCTTTCGTCTTCTCTCTTTAAATACAAGTAGCCTACAAGTGCCTCAAAGCCCGTGGCAATTCTGTAAATATTTACGTCGGTGTTTTTGGGCACCGTGTGAGGCTTTTGGTTTCTCCCTCTTTTAAAAATATGCTCTTCCTCTTCAGTCAACACTTCACTTATGAGTTCATAGGCGGTTTTTTGTCCCCTTGCACTTACAATCTTTGAAGTCATTCTGTGCAAGGTCTTGGGGTTTAGCTTCATCTTTGTAACCAAAATTCGAGCAAAGACTTCGTAGACCGCATCGCCGACAAAGGCAAGTGCCAAGGGACTTAAAAGTTCCGGCCTTTCTATGTCAAAATATTCTCTGAAAAGATCTAAATTTTTCTCCAAGTTGTGCCGCCTCTTTGGTCCTTTATTTCAATGCCCATTTCAAGTAATTGGTCTCTAATTTTATCTGCCGTGGCAAAATCTTTTTCCTTGCGAGCGACCTTTCTCTTTTCGATTAAATCCAAAACTTCGTCTTCCAAACTTTCTCTCTCCTTGTGCAAAAGTCCCAAGACATTTGAAAGAGTGAGGAGTAAATCCAAGGCTCTCTTCACAAGTTCTTTGGAAGATTTTTCGTCTATGTCCACATTTATTTCTTTAACCAAGTTAAAAATTGCAGTTAAACCGTCGGCAGTATTAAGGTCATCGTCCATTGCCTTTACAAATTCTTCTTCCACTTCTTCAATTTGTTGCCAAAGAATTTCTTCTTCCTTTGACATTTCTCTGTCCTCAGCAGTTTTTAAAAGGTCTTCCAACTTGTACTTTGCGTTGTAAATTCTGTCCAAGGAATTTTTGCAAGCGTCCATTACTTCCTTTGTAAAATTAAGAGGACTTCTGTAGTGAGAAGTTAAGAGGAAGTATCTCAACACTTCCAAGTCGTATAGCTTTGAAATATCTCTAACTGTAAAGAAGTTGCCTAAGGACTTACTCATCTTTTCGTTGTTTACGTTGATCATTGAGTTGTGAAGCCAGTATCTTGCAAAAGTTTTGTCCGTCAAAGTTTCGGACTGTGCAATTTCGTTTTCGTGGTGCGGGAATTGTAAGTCTTCTCCGCCGGCGTGAATGTCAATTGTGTCTCCAAGTATAGTCTTTGCCATTACGGAGCATTCAATGTGCCAGCCCGGTCTTCCCTCTCCCCAAGGCGCCTTCCAGTATGGCTCTCCCTCTTTTTTATTTTTCCAAAGGGCGAAGTCTAACGGGTTCTTCTTAAGTTCCGACACATCCACTCTTGCCCCTGCAAGTAAGTCGTCGATTTTCTTTTTGGAAAGCTTGCCGTAGTCCTTTGCCGCTTCTATATTAAAGTACACGTCCCCTTCTGAGACATAGGCGGCATTCTTGTCAATAAGACCTTGGACAAAGTCTATAATTTCACCAATGTGTTCCGTGGCGCGTGGGTGAATTGTCTCATAGTCGTAGAAGTTTAAGCCTCCCACGTCCTCTTTAAATTCCTTAATATATTTATCCGCCACATCAGCCACAGTTGTGCCTTCTTCATTGGCTCTGTTTATAAGCTTGTCGTCAATGTCCGTAAAGTTTACGACAAATTTTACTTTGTAGCCCTTGTATATAAAGTATCTTCTCAATGTGTCAAAGACTACAATAGGTCTTGCATTGCCTACGTGAATGTAGTTATAAACCGTGGGGCCGCAGCAATACATTGTGACTTCATTTGCTTTAATAGGTACAAATTCTTCTTTTTTTCGCGTAAGTGTATTGTAAAGTTTCATTATTCCTCCCTCAGTGTAAATTTTCCCACACTGTTAAAAAATTTTTTATAGTAATCCAATTTAATAAACTTGCCTTCATCTATGAGTTTAAAAATTTCATTGACACTTGCTATTTTAACATCCTGTACTTCTTCTTTTTGTATGACAATGTCTTCTATGTTTACAATTTTGTCGCAAAGGTATATGTAAAAGATGCCTCCGCACTCGGTGATAATCCGTTTAAGTTTTAGCTCCGAAGGCAAAATGTCAAGAGACAACTCTTCTTCTATCTCTCTTACAATGCCTTCAAGCGGCGTCTCGCCTGCGTGGACACTTCCACCTGCGGAACAGTACCAAAGGTCGGGGAAAGTCTTCTTGTTCTTCGCCCTCTTTTGAATAATGTATTTGTCCTCTGCCACTCTTATCCATGACTCCACTATTATATGATATTCTCCGGGACCTAATATTTGTCCTCTCTTTATCGTCTTATTCTTTTTCTTTCCGCTCTTGTCATAAACGTCCCAATACTCAGCCATATTATCACCGATATCATTATAACACAGCAAGGACTATGAATTATTAGAAATAATATAAGATTGATGGTAGAATAGTTAATTAAAGTAGGTGACGAAATGATAGAAGTAAAAAATCTCACAAAAATATTTTCAATAGACGGCAAGGAGTTTAAAGCTGTAGACGACGTGAGCTTTAAAGTAAATGCCGGAGAGATATACGGCATCATAGGTCTCTCCGGTGCGGGCAAGTCCACAGTGGTACGCTGCATCAACAGACTTGAAGAGCCGGACGGAGGAGATATATTGGTAGACGGCCAAAGTATTCTTGCTCTGCCTCACAATGAACTGTTAAAAGAGAGAAAAGAAATCGGCATGATCTTTCAAGCCTTTAACCTCTTTAGTCAAAAGACAGTTTATGAAAATATCGCCTTTCCATTAAAAATTTCAGACTACGGCAAAGAAGAAATAGATAAAAGAGTTGAAGAGCTTTTAAGTTTTATAGATTTAAAACACAAAAAGAACGCATACCCCTCGGAGCTCTCCGGAGGACAAAAACAACGTGTAGCAATAGCAAGAGCTATTGCCACCTCGCCTAAGATTCTTCTTTCAGACGAAGGTACATCCGCTCTTGACCCGGCAAACACAAAGAGTATATTGGAACTTCTAAGGAACGTCGTAAAAAAATACAACACCACAATAATTATGATCACTCACCAAATGGAAGTGGCAAAAGAAATTTGCGACCGCATTGCCGTAATGGAAAACGGAAGAATTGTAGAAGAAAATACAGTTGAAGAACTCTTTAAAAATCCAAAGACCAATCTTACAAAGTCCTTTGTCCATTCAGTAAAGGGCAAAGAAACCGAAGTCATTGACAGACAAAGATTTACAGGACAAATTGTAAGACTGTCCTATGGAGATACGGACTACTGTTCACCTATACTGTCCGACGCCATCAAAAAATTTGACGTGGATGTAAATATACTAACAGGAAATATAAACAACCTTTCCGACAAAAGTGTGGGCTATTTAATAGTAGAGTTTAAGGGAAGAGATGAAGAGATTTTAAAGGCAATATCTTTTCTGAAGAGTAAAAACGTAAACTGTGAGGTGCTTTAATGGAAAATATATTTAAAATAGTAGGCCCCGCCATACCTCAAACAATTTACATGGTGCTTTTCTCATCAATTATAGCTGTAGTCTTCGGAATGCTTTTGGGAATAATTTTAACTCTCACACGTCCAGGAGGCCTGAGAGAAATAAAAAGTCTATATAGTTTTTTAGACTTTGTAGTAAACATAATGAGATCACTGCCCTTTATTATCTTAATGATTGTAGTGCTTCCCCTTACAAAAGTAATTGTCGGCAAGGGCTACGGCACAAACGCCTCAATAGTACCCCTTTCAATCTCCGCAATACCTTTTGTGGCAAGAATTATCGAAGGGTACTTAATCCAAGTTGACAAGGGCATAATAGATGCGGCAAAGAGTATGGGAGCCACAACTTCTCAGATTGTATTCAAAGTTTTAATACCTGAATCAATGCCTGCTATTGTAAACGGTATAACTTTGACTATAATAAATATAATCGGTTATTCGGCAATGGCGGGAGCAATAGGCGGCGGCGGCCTTGGGGATGTAGCTCTTCGATATGGATACCAAAGAGGACAAACCGATGTATTGTTTGTAACAGTCGTAGTAATAATAATATTTGTACAACTGATACAATTTGTTGGAAACAGTATCTCCAACAATATTAATAAAAAATAGGAGGAAATATGAAAAAGAAATTATTTGCAATAGTCTTAGGACTTGTACTGATTTTAACTGCCTGTGGCAGCAACAAAGACGATCAAAAAGCGGAAGCACCTGCTGAAAATGCACCTGCTGAATCAAATGAAATTGTAATCGGCGTATCACCGGTGCCCCACGAAGAAATTATTGAAAACTTAAAGGACGACTTTAAAGAAGCCGGCCTTGATGTAAAGGTAGTAGTATTTGACGACTATATTCAACCTAACATTCAAACAAACGAAGGCGACTTGGACGCAAACTTCTACCAACATAAGCCTTACTTAGATGCATTTAATAAAGAACAAGGCACAGACCTTGTAAGTATAGGTGGAGTTCATATTGAACCCCTTGGCGTATACTCAGACAAAATAAGCGACTTAAACGACCTGCCTGAAGGCGCAACAATTATTATTCCAAACGACACATCAAACGGAGCAAGAGCTCTACTTATTTTGGAAAAGAACGGCGTAATAAAACTTAAAGACTCAACAGATGTCAATGCAACAGAACAAGACATAGTTGAAAATCCCAAGAACATTAAATTCGTTCCAATGGAAGCAGCTAGTATAGCAGGAGTATATAAAGATGCAGATGCCGCAGTAATCAACTCCAACTATGCACTTGGCGCAGGCTTAAATCCGGGCACAGATTCAATTGCGATTGAAGATGCGGTAGACAACCCCTATGCAAACATAGTTGTTGTTAAAAACGGCAGAGAAGGGGAAGAAAAATTCAAGAAATTTATGGAAGTTCTTCAATCAGAAAAAACTAAGAAGTTTATCGAAGAAAAATACGAAGGCGCAATAATCCCCGCGTTTTAATGATTAATACTTAAAGCACTCTAAGGAGTGCTTTTTTTATTGGGTGAGGTGGGGGACATTCGCACTTCCGATTGGGGACATTCGTGGAATGAGTGAAACGAATGAAACGTGTGTCCCCTATTAACAAATGTAACCTTATTGTAATTTGTATTATAAAAAATACTTTGATAACCTATTACTTGAGGTGAATTATGAAAAAAATATTAACAGCAATGGTACTTTCATTGCTCTTGGTCTTAGGTGCATGCAGTCCCGCATCCCTTTCATACTTGGACCAAGTATCAAAGACATCAAAGTGGACAAACTATACCCAAGAAGGTAATGTAACGGTAAAAATCGAAACCAAGGACGATGATGGCAAAGATTTAAATATTACAATCCCTGCAGAATTTAAATCAACAGCTGAAGGCGTAAAAGGCAAAGTCGACGTTAAATACGACTTAAAGTCCTTAAAAGAAAGTTTGCAAAGTGTAATAGAAAATCCGGAATCAAACTTAGACCTTCCTGATGAACTGAAACTCACAGTGTTTGCAAACGGAACAAAAATCGCAGTTAAAAAATCAGATATATTACAACTTGGCGACGATATTGTTCCAAATGAAATTAAAAATATAAAAGAAGAGTACATCGGATTTGATTCAACAGGTCAAGAAGACATGGATCAAAAGAAGTTGGAAGAATACGTTAAGTCTGAAGAGTTTAAAGCGGACATGCTTAAACTGATTAAAGACGGTTTAGACGGATTTAAAGCTTCAAAGGAAATGACAGTTGAAAAGAACACCTACACCTACGAAGCAACATTGGAAGACGCATTGGACGACTTTGAAGATGCAGTTGAAACACTTGCAAAAAATCGCGACAAAGTAGCAACTACAGTTGCGGACATGGCAGCAAAAATGGGCTACAAAGATGTAACTGCTGATAAAGTTAAGACAGAACTTGCAAAGATAAAATCAGACGATTTAGACGACGCTTTCGATTCAGATGATGAACTTAAAGATTCAAAAGTAAAATTCTCCACAACATTTGGCGAAAATACAATGGACCAAACTTTCAACATTAAATTTAAAATTAAAGACTTAGGCACAGTTTCAGTTGAAGCAACAACAAAGACAGTTAAGGATGACAAGGCAAAAGTAAGCTATCCTACAAGTGTAAAATACTACACACAAGAAGATTTGATGAAGTCAGTTGCACCGAATCAAGGACCTATGTTTATCGTATCATTGAAAGACGACATCGTAGAATTTGAAGACGTACAACCTATTATAAAAGACAGCAGAACCTTGGTACCATTTAGAGCCATCTTGGAAAAAGCCGGCGCAAAAGTTGATTGGAATCAAGAAGACAAAAAAGTCACAGCTGAATTGGACGGCAAAAAAATTGAAATGACCATCGGCCAAAAGAAAATCATGGTGGACGGCAAAGAAGTTGAACTTGATGTAGCACCCATGATTAAAGAAGGCAGAACATTAATCCCTCTAAGAGGAATGTTTGAAAACTTAGGATTTGAAGTTGAATACGAAAAAGTTGGCCAAATCCACTCAATAGAAATTGAAAAATAAAAAATAGCAAAACAATATGGGGACATTCGCAAGTTAGCGTAGCGTAACGTGCGTGCGTCCCTTTTTTGTATATCGGGGACATTCGCCAGGCTTTAGCCGTGCGTGTGTCCCATTTGTTGTGTATTGGGGACATTTACCTTCCTTCGTCGGGTATGCAGCCGCTACGCTGTGTCCCCTGAATGAAAAACTTAAAACAAAAAACCGACTTGATTAACAACTTAAAACAAAATAATTTTGGCGTTAATTCAGCCGGTTATCTGTCAGAGATGATTTTAAGGGGACACACCCTCGCCTATGGCGGAGAATGTACCCAATGAAATTTTGTCGTTAATTCAGTTGGCTATCTGTCAGAGATAGTTTTAAGGGGACACACGTTACAATCTGCTTCCGCAGATTTTCACGAATGTCCCCAATTATCATCTTTCTTATTTATCTTTTTTACCCGAACCTAAACCGAAGGCCACGGCAAAGCAAAGGCCGATAGCTATTCCGTATACCATATTGTCAAATACTATTCCGAAGGCCACACTGAATAGGATACCTATGGCTATGGCATATCCCTGATTGGATCCTTTTTTCTTCTCTTCTTCAGACTTAACTTCGTCTGAATTTTTTTCGTCTTCAACCTTTTCTTTTTCGTCCATTTTTATCTCCTTAGAAAAAATATCGTCACTCCAATATAGACTAAGTATAAAAAATAAGTAACAGCGTTGCTCCAGGGAAAACTCATTTCCGGATGATTGAGAGCAAAGACGAAAAATATTATTCCGCCTATAGCCATAATTATTCCGATAATTTTTGAAATATATTTTCTCATAACCTACGCCGCTCTTGCTCTTTCTATGTCTCTGAAAATATCTCGTATTATAATTCTAAGCTTATTGGCAATGCCCGGCTTACTCACTTCTTCCATTGTCACAAGGTCTACGGACATTAAAAGCTCTCCGCCCTTGCTGTATGTGGCCTTACCCACTACATCTCCCTCTTCCATGGGATAGGTAAGGTCTTCATTGTATGTGTAGTCCGCCTTTATTTCTTCGTCCTTCTTGTGAATTATGCTTACAGGCTTTGCCGTCCTTACATCCACTTCCGAAGGCACGCCGTCCTTAATCTTGGCCTTGCCGATACTTTCATCTGTTGAAAAAATTTCATTTACATAGTTTGCAAAGCCGCCTTCCATAAGTTTTTTAATCGCCACATACCTTGCCCAGTCCCCTTTGGAACCAAGGGTGATGCCGATTAATCTCATGTCACCTGATGTGCCTTCACCTTTTACTTCTCCCGTTGCAATTATTGCACGTCCGGCAATATTCGTATATCCCGTCTTAAGGCCGTCAATGCCTTCAGTAATGCCAAGTATGGGGTTGGTGTTGTAGCCGATAAATTCTCGCGGCTCATACTTTATTGAAGGCATGGAAGTAATTTCCAAAATCTCCGGATAGTCCGTGATTAAACTTCTTGCAAGGACAAACATTTCCCTCGCCGTCATTTGATTGTAGCCTTCAACTTCCCCTTCAGGAGAATAAATTGTAAGTCCGTGAGGGTTTACCATGTGAGCATTTGTAAGTCCAAGGGCCTTGCACTTGTCGTTCATCATCTCTACAAAGTGTTCTTCCGTACCGCCTACGTGTTTTCCCAGGGCTGTCACCGCATCGTTTCCCGACACAACCAAAGCAGCCTCTATAAGCTGCCTTACAGTGTATTTTTCTCCTTCCTTGGACTCGTATGTGGAACCTAAAATTGAAGAGCTTTCCTTGTCCATAACTACCTCGTCGTCGTAGGATATTTGTCCCGACTTTATGGCATCAAGTGCCACATATACGGACACTAATTTTGAAGTGGAAGCCATGCCTCTCACTTCGTCAATATTGTATGCCTCCAAAATAACGCCGGTTTCAAAATCCCCCAAGAGGTAGGAAGTTGTCAAGTTTTCCAAAGACTTCTCCGACAAATTGTTAATTAAGACGGCCTCTTCATAAGTTGCCTTGTCCACGCCGTGATCCGTGGGCACCAATATATTTTGGTCTCTAATGGGACCTTCACTTGTAACGTCTGTGGCAAATACTTGAATGTTAAATATTAAAAGTATTGCAAGTATTAATAAAAATCTTTTTTTCATGCCTTAATTTTAGCATATTTTTTTATTTAACCAAATTGTAGTACACCTTTGAGAGTAAATTTGAAGCTATTAAATATATTACTGCGATTATTCCAAAGGACAGCAGGAGATTTATAATGTACTCCTGTGTTGTGGCGGCCTGTAATCCCTTCAATAGATAGGTCACAACATTGACAGCTCCCAAGGAGTGTATAAGTGCCACCACAATCGGTGCGATTAACATCGCTCGCATTTGCCTGCTCACGGTTTTTTTAATTTCTCCTCCGGTCATGCCTACATTTTTCATAACTTCGTACCTGAATCTGTCTTCAATCCCCTCAAAATATTGTTTGTAGTACATGAGCATTATGCAGGAGAACAAAAACGCCACAGTTAAAAATATTGCCACGTAAATTATGTCTCCATATATTCCCACAATTCCCGCCTGAAGTCTGTCCGTCGTCTCAAAGTGATGTCCGTCTTTTAAATTAATATATGAAACAATTTCGTTAAGTTCATCGTGGGATTTGTTCGAGTCAAAAGATATGGAATAAGCAACTTCAGACGTATCGTCTGTGAATTTAATCACTTCATAGTTTTCAAATGTGTCGGAATGTGCGTCCATAAATTCCTTTACTTCATTTAAATCCCTTTCACTTCTCACGGTAATGTTGTACTCGCCCTTTCCTATAACGGTCTTCAATTCTTTGGCGTGTAAAAATATACTTGCAAATGATGCCATGGTAATTAAAGACATGGTGAGTAGAATTGCAATTCCCGCCATAGACGAGGCGCTCTTTCTCACTCTGTGCATCATGCCCGTAAGGTATAAAAAGTTGTCCTTCTTAAAAAAGTAGGAGCGTTTTTTCTTTAAAAGGCCCATTATAAGTACGGACACTTCTGAGAATAAAAGATTTGTCCCAAAAATCACAAGTATTACCGCCTCCATAAATATGAGAAGTACATTGTCATTTCTCACAAGTGCGCTGTTATTTGCAATATAGTAACCTGCAAAACAGAGGATAAAGCCTAAAATGCCAAAGTATTTATTCGCCTTTATTCTGTCGCCTTTTTTACTCTCTTCCATAAATTTTATAGGAGAAAATTTTATCGTCCTTATTTGATTTATAACAAGTATTATTAAAAATATAATGGCAAAGGAGAAAACAGTTTGAATGTACGGCTTAATGTCAAATTGTCCCCTTACACTTATGTCCAATGACTTTTGAATTGCGGCAAAAATTATTTTGCCGAAGATGCTGCTTAATAAAATTCCGAAGACCATTGAGATTATACTTGTAAATAAAGTGATTAAAAGTTCCACGATTCCCAAATCCTTTTTGGAAAAACCAAGTAGCATTAAAAGGCCTTGTTCCTTGCCCCGACTTTTCATAATTAAAGATCCGGCGTAATTTATAATAAAATAGGAAAAAAATCCAAGGACTATGTATCCCATTTGGTATACGCCGGCCTTGGACACGCCATATTCTGAATTTCTTATTTCAGGACTTGCTGCGCAAAGGGCGAAGATGAAAAACAAAAATACAAATAGGGAGCAAATGCCTATGTAGGGAATATATAGCTTTCTGTTTCTCTTTAAAGTGTCCCTCACAACGTTTAAATAGACCTTCATATTCCCCTCTCCCTTTGAAGTACAACTTGAGCGTCTAAAATCTTTTTATAAAACTCTTCTCTGTCGCAATCGCCTCTGTACATGTCGTGGAAAATTTTGCCGTCTTTTATAAAGAGGACTCTCTTGGATCTGGATGCCGCCATTGCCGAGTGAGTTACCATAAGTACAGTTGCGCCCTCGTCATTTATCTTTTCAAAAAGGCCTAAAATTTCATTTGAAGTGCCGGAGTCAAGGGCACCTGTCGGCTCGTCCGCCAAAATAATTTTCGGATCTACAATTAGAGCCCTGGCACAAGCTGTACGTTGTTTTTGTCCCCCGGAAATTTCGTAGGGGTACTTGTCTTTAATGTCCTGTATTCCCGTTTGAGATAGAACCATGGAAACCTTGCCCGTGATTTCATCTTTAGATTTGCCTAAAAGTATTAAGGGCATGGCAATATTTTCAAATACGGTCATTGTGTCCAAGAGATTAAACTCCTGAAATACAAAGCCGATTTTTTCACGTCTAAAGATTGCCCTCTCCGAGTCCTTTAAATTTGAAAGGTCTTCCCCGTCTAAAAATATTTTGCCCGACGTGGGCGTGTCAATTGTGGAAATGATATTTAATAAAGTCGTCTTACCGCTTCCCGACTCGCCCATTATGGAGACAAACTCTCCCTCTTTAATTTCAAAACCGATATCTTTTAACGCCTCCACCTTCATCTTGGAAAGATAAGTGGTGTAGGTCTTTTTTAAATTTTCAATCTTTAACATATCTTCCTCCTGAGACTAATTTACAAAAACAAAAAAGAAATTGCACGAACATAGTCCTTACAATTTCTTACATTTTTGTAACCAAGGAGATTTTAAAATTCGTACCCTTGCCCACAGTTGAAGTGAGTTCATACTTGTAGCCGAGCTTTTCCAAAATTTCTTTGACCAGTGCAAGGCCCACACCTGTGGAGTTTTTGTTCTTCGTATTCCCGCCTCTATAGCCGTATTCAAAGACACGCTCCAAGTCCTCCAGGTAGATGCCGATGCCGTCATCTGAAATTAAAATTTCGTCCCCATTTGCCTTAATATAAATTTCCGACTCCGAATATTTAACGGCGTTTAAGAGAATTTGAAAAATCGCCGCACTTAAATAATATGGGTCCGTGGTGATTTCACAGTCTTTTATCTCAGTGTGTATGGACTTTTTGCTTTCGATAAAAATTGTGGCATTGTCCTTTAAAACTTTTTGAATTAAATCCTTTAAGGACACGGTTTTAAATTCAAAGTCGTAGAAGTCACCCTTGATCTTTGAATAGTAAATGATTTGCTCCACCAAGTTTTCGATTTTTAAAATATTTATGCGGCTGTTCTCGTCCTTGTCGTGGAGGAGTTTCAAAGCAAAGAGAGGAGTCTTCACCTCGTGGATCCAATATGAAAGATACTTTCTCTCCCTTAAATTTTCATCTTCATTCTTTCTTATAAGGGCTCTGTTCTTTTCTTCCTTCTTGTTAATTATCTCAAATTTTAATTTGTCGGACTCTAAAAAGCTCTCCATGTTAAGGTCCGAATCTTCTTTTAAATAAAGGTTCAGCGCCTTGACCTTTCCCATCTCACGAAGGACGTCGTAAATTACAAATAAGAGGTAAATAAAGAAATAGCCTGCGAAAAATTCCTTCCCGTATTGAAAGTCCTTTTGTAAATATAAAATAACCGCCAAAAAAATTAAAATCGCCCCGAATATAATTGTAGTTTTAACTATGGCTTTTAAATACTTCATACTCTGTAACCCGCTCCCACCTTTGTCTCAATTAAATCCGTGATGCCGTAGTCCGCAAGTTTTTTTCTAAGCCTGTTGACACTTACGGAAAGAGTGTTGTCGTCAATAAATTCAGATGTCTCCCACAGGCTTTCCATAATGGAGTTTCGACTTACCACAGCGCCCTTGTTTTCAAATAGAATTTTTAAAATTCTGTACTCGTTCTTTGTAAGCTCAATAGCAATGTCATTTTTTCTTAAAATCATGTCTTCTCCCAAGGTATATCCCTTGGCCTCAATGCCTGAAAGGTTGCCATAGGTGTAAGTACGTCTGAGAAGGGACTCGATTTTCATGAGAAGTCTTTCCTTGGAAAAAGGTTTGGTAATGAGATCGTCGCCGCCTAAGGACAGAGCCTTAATGTATGAAAGGTTGTCCTCAAGACTTGTAATAAAAATCACAGGCACGGGAGAAAATCGTCTAATGTCTTCACAAATTTTAAAGCCGTCAAAATTTCCAAGCTTAATGTCTAAAAGGACTAAGTGAGGCTTATCCTTTCTCACAATCTCTCCTGCATTTTGAAAGTCGAAGACCTGCAAAGCGCGGTATCCATAGTTATTTAAAAAGTCGGCAATGGAATCTGATATTACCTTGTCGTCTTCAATAATTAAAATCTTTTTCATTCTTCCCTCCAAGTAAGTCCGCCGTCATTTGAAACGGCTGTGCAGGTATCGCCGTTGGTGTCGGTAAAATAAAGCTCAATATTATCGCCATTTATAGCGGCGCCGGTATAAATGTGGTACACGGGAATGTCCGAAATTTTTTCCCAATTGCCGGCACTCTTCTTTGCAAAGACATATTTGCGAGAAGGTCCCGCCGCATCCACTTGCACCACTGCAAAGTCCGTGCCTTCAATAATCTCTTTGTCCAAGACCTCGGGCAAAATTTCTCTTTCATCTGACGCAGGTACTTTTGGTTTCCTTGAGCTGTATAAGTAGTCGTCAATGGAGTCTTTCATAACCATAATTGCAATCTCTTCTGTGGGAGAAAATTTCCTGTCACTTTGATACTCTTTAATAGCTTTAAGAGTAAGAGGTGAACTCTTCTCATAGATGTGAATGTCCGTGTCCA
Source organism: uncultured Eubacteriales bacterium (assembly GCA_902488815.1). Taxonomy (GTDB): domain Bacteria; phylum Bacillota; class Clostridia; order Tissierellales; family Peptoniphilaceae; genus KA00134. Next base: position 45,812 of record CABTXP010000001.1, read on the forward strand.
AAAACCCCTCGTCGCTGTAGTAGTACACCTTGTCCTTGTAAATAAATTTTGTGCCGCCTGAATATGTAAAAATAAGAACCAAGAAAATATATCCTGCACCGACTACAAAGACCGCGACGGTAAGGATATATGCCGCTATCCTTAGAACTTTCTTACCGGACTTCAAATGTGCAATAACCAAAGCAACATAGAAGAAAACTAAAAATACATTTCCTGCAGCAAGTATCCTTATAAAAATTTCAAGAAAAGGCACAAAGGTAACTTTCACCGCCAAAAACAAAAGTACAATCAGTGTAATTATAAAAATAAATAACTTGGTCAAAATCTTTTTCATGGCTTAATTATATCAACACTTCTTATATCTTAAAATACTAACAATCTATAGGGGACATTCACCAGGCTTTAGCCGTGCGTGTGTCCCCTTTCTTTTCTCCCATTGGGGACACTCGGCAGCATAGCGAAGCGGTGCGACCGTGTGTCCTCTGAAGGATGTGTTGATAGTTAAGCACAATCGGGGACATTCCGCAAAAGCTTAGCTTTGAGAGGTGTGTCCCCTAAGTGGAAAAGTAGGTAGTTAGATTATGTTAATTAACGACACAAACAAAAAAGATAAAGTCGTTTATCGGGTTGGTTTGAATTCAAAGGTTGGTTTAAAGGGGACACACCCTCGCCGTTGGCGGGGCTTGTACCTGTCAAGCTCTGCTTGACTGGTGAATGTCCCCGATGACTTGAGGTTTACTTTGAGGGGGCACATGGTCGCCTTCGGCTGCCGAATGTACCTTATACCCAATTGACTTACATAAAAAAACGGCACAAAGGTCTGTGCCTTTATGCCGCGATTTATATCGTACTTGGTTTGGGACTACATCATTCCCATGCCGCCCATGCCCGGATTAGGCATCGGAGGTGTGTCTTCTTTGATTACTGCTACTGCCGCTTCTGTGGTTAGTATCATTGTCGCTACTGATGCTGCGTTTTGTAGTGCGGATCTTGTTACTTTTGTCGGGTCTACTATACCTGATTTAATCATGTTTACATATTCGTCCTTGGATGCGTCGTAGCCTATGCCGTGATCCATATGTCTTACTTTTTCAGCTACTACGCTTCCTTCAAGTCCTGCGTTTATTGCAATTTGCTTTACAGGTTCAAGCAGTGCTCTGCCGATGATTTCGATTCCCGTCTTTTCATCGCCCTTTGCGCTCTTTGCAAGTCCTTCTACTTTTTCTACCAAGTCTGCAAGTACTGTGCCGCCTCCCGGTACAATGCCTTCTTCTACTGCAGCTCTTGTTGCGGAAAGTGCGTCTTCTATACGAAGTTTTCTTTCTTTAAGTTCTACTTCTGTTGCAGCTCCTACTTTGACTACTGCTACTCCTCCTGCAAGTTTTGCTAGTCTTTCGTTTAGCTTTGAAATGTCAAATTCGCTTTCAGACGCTTCAATTTGTGCCTTGATTTGTTTTGTTCTGTCTTTAATCTTTGCACTGTCTCCTGCACCGTTTACGATTACTGTAAGTTCTTTTTCTACTCTTACTTTGCCTGCTGTACCTAATTGTTCTATTGTAGTGTCTTTAAGTTCTTGGCCAAGTTCAGATGAAATTACTTCGCCCCCTGTTAAGATGGCAATGTCTTCAAGCATTTCTTTTCTTCTGTCGCCATATCCCGGTGCCTTTACAGCTACAATGTTAAGTGTGCCTCTCAGCTTGTTTAAAACAAGTGTTGCTAGGGCTTCTCCTTCAATGTCTTCAGCAATGATAAGTAGAGGTCTTGCTGATTGAAGTACTTGTTCAAGTACCGGTAAAAGATCTTGAATATTTGTGATCTTCTTGTCTGTAATTAAAATGTATGGGTTTTCCATTTCGGCAACCATTTTTTCGCTGTCGGTGATCATGTAAGGAGATACATATCCTCTGTCAAATTGCATTCCTTCCACAACTTCCAAGCTTGTGCCCATGGACTTTGATTCTTCTACAGTGATTACGCCGTCTTTGCCTACTTTTTCCATTGCTTCTGCAATAAGGCTTCCGATTTCTTCATCTGCTGCTGAAATTGCCGCTACTTGCGCAATGGCTTCTTTGTTTTCAACAGGTACGGAGTAGTCCTTTAAGCCTTCTACAACTACTTCTACAGCTTTGTTTACGCCCTTTCTAAGTACCATTGGATTTGCTCCCGCAGCCAAGTTTTTAATTCCTTCGTGAATTATTGCTTGTGCAAGGAGGGTTGCAGTTGTAGTACCGTCTCCTGCCACGTCGTTGGTCTTTGTTGCAACTTCTTTTAAAAGTTGTGCGCCCATGTCTTCAAATCTGTCTTCGCAAGTTATGTCTCTTGCAATTGTCACACCGTCGTTTGTAATTACCGGTGCACCGTATTCTTTATCAAGTATTACGTTTCTGCCCTTAGGTCCAAGGGTAACTTTAACCGTATCTGCAAGAGTGTCAATGCCTTTTAAAAGACCTGTTCTTGCTTCTTCTTTAAATTTAATGTCTTTTGCCATGAAATTTCTCCTTACTTAATTACTGCTAAAATATCTGAATATTTAATAATATTGAATTTTTCTTTATCTACTTCAATTTCATTGCCTGCATATTTTGAAAAGATTATGCGATCGCCTACTTTAACTTCGTCTTTTCTCTTTTCGTCGTCGGTAATTTCCTTGCCTATTGCAATGACTTCGGCAATATATGATTCTTCCTTTGCTGATGATGGAAGTACAATGCCTGATGCTGTTGTCTCTTCCACTTCAATCTTCTTTATAACTAATTTATCTTGTAGTGGTTTTAAGTTCATTCTATCCCTCCTGAAGTTATTAGCACTCACCAACCTCAAGTGCTAACATTATGATAATACATATTTAAAATTAATGCAAATCTTTTTTAAAAAAATAAGACACCATAGTGATGTCTCATTACTTGCCCAATTTATTTTCTCTGCCGTAGTAAAACAAATACTGTTGGGCAAAGCCGGCATAGTCGCCAAAAATTTTTCTGCCGTAGTCGGCAACTTTGTTCTTATTAATTACTTTTTTTATATATAGCTCTTCCACAACTCTTTTGATCCAAACGTCCACGGGAAATGATTCGCTTTTGCCGAAGGAGAAGAGAAGAATACAGTCGGCAACCTTTGGACCCACTCCGGGAAGCTTCATAAGCTCTTCACGCATCTTGGAGAGCTCCATGGACTTTATGGCTTCAATGTCCACCCCTTTGTTGTAGATCATCTCACTTGCCCTTACAATTCTCTCGTCTCTAAAGCCCACCCTCGCCTTTTCTCTAAGCTCGGCAGGTGAAACTTCTTTCAAAACCTCCGCAGTTGGAAATGAATAGTAGCACTTTCCGTCCCAACCTTCAAACTCATCGCCGTAAAGCCTCGCAATAATATCCACGGCTTTTTTTATGCGGGGAATTTGGTTGTTGGCGGAGATGATAAATGTAATTATCGTCTCGAAAATATCCTGGTTTAAAATTCTGATGCCCTTGCCGTATTCCAATGCAGGTCTTAAAACTTCGTCCTTTGATAGCTCGGCTCTTATCTCTTCGTAATCTCTGTCCAAGTCAAAGTAGTGCTTCCAAATATTTTCGTAGTCGGATAGGTTCGTCCCCTTTAATACAACTTCGTCCCTTATACGACTTACGTTTATGGCCTTGCCGAAGGCCACAACCGTATAGCTGCCGTCCTCCTCTACCGTGTATCTGAAAGCCTGGCCGCACTCGAAGATCTTCTTAGGAGAGAAGTCCTCCAAATTATTTATAACTATTTCGTCGTCTCTCTTTATTACTATCATTATTCCTCCAATAATTTCCTTTCTCTTTGATTCTATCATTTATTTAAAAATTTCCCTCGGAAAAATAAAAATATTTTTTTGTTTCATAAACGTTTCATATTTCACCTATACAATTGCATCATAAGTTGTTGAAAGACAATACATATTTAATTAGGAGGAAATTATGAAAAAGAATTTACTTAAAACCATATCCTTAGGACTTGTCCTTTCAATGGGACTTGTTGCCGTGGGATGTAAGAAAGACGAAGGAAAGGGCACTGAATCAGTTGAGGCTGATAAGGCCGGCATGTCCATGGAATCAAAGGACAAGAACGAAACCTTTAAGCCTTCAGACTACACTATCGAAGGTAAGGAACAATACACTTACGAATACCTTGGCCTTAACTTTAAGCTTACAAATGAAATTTTGGAAGACATTAAGGACAAGGACATTGCAATGTTAGATGACCAAAGTCCTGTAGATGAAGAATTAAAATACGCTCTTTTAAGCTTCAGCGAAATGGATGATGAACAACAAAATGCGGAGCTTAACAAAATGGGCGACGACTACCCCAAGTGGGCGGCAAGTCTTGAGAGATTAGGCACAATCGGTATGTTTAAAAAAGGCATGACCGAAGATGAAATAAGCAAGATCACTAAGTGCTCCATTCACAAAAACTTGGGCACATCTTCCGACGGCGAATATGAATACTATTTAAGCTTTAACAGAGACGATGACGACTTTGTAAGAGAGTTCCAAAACACTGAAGTAAATATTATTGAAAAGAAACCTGTTCCGGAAAACGGATTTGTATTAGCTGAAAAAACTGATTTGGAAGGCACGGTACCTTTCGGCGGCGAAACTACAGATGATTTAAGCTCAGTTGTTACAAAGGACATTTTAGGCAATGAATTTTCAAAGAAAGACTTTGCCGACTACGACCTCACTATGGTAAATGTCTTTGCCACATGGTGCACGGCTTGTATCAAAGAAATCCCGGACTTAGTTGAACTTCAAAAGGAAATGAAGGACAAGGGCGTAAACATTGTGGGTATTGTTACCGACACAGTTGATGACAAGGGCGAAAATGCCGATGCAATTGCAAAGTCAAAGGCCATTATGGAAAAGACTAAAGCCAACTACCCATTCTTAATGCCCGATGCGACACAATTCAACGGAAGACTGATAGGCATTCAAGCTTTGCCTGAAACTTTCTTTGTAAATAGAGAAGGAAAAATTGTGGGAGACACTTACTTAGGCTCACGCAACTTTGATGACTGGAAAGCTATTGTTGAAAAAGAACTTGCTAATTTAAATAAATAGATGAAAAAAATAATTAAATCTCGTTACTTTACTTTATTAATAATAATTGCAGGAGTCCTTATGACCTACCACGGTTATAATAACGGAGAAGTAAAAGTTGTCTTGGAAAAGGCCGTGAGAATTTGTATGGAGTGTATCGGAATTGGATAATATTAACGCAAATAAATTTAAATCGAAAAAAGAAATTTATAAAAGTCGTGACAATGCGAGACACTTCTTCCAATTTCTTTGGTTTGTAATTACAAATTCATATATTGAAGGCTTTAAAACAGGCAAAATTTACACCGGCAATCTAAAAAAACTTTGTGTGCCCGGCATGAATTGTTATTCCTGTCCGGGTGCCAAAGGCTCCTGCCCAATAGGATCTCTTCAAGCCGTAATCGGCAATTCTAATTATAAATTCAGCTACTACATAGTGGGGATATTGTTCTTTATCGGAGCATTGATGGGAAGGTTCGTCTGCGGATGGCTATGTCCCTTCGGCTTGGTTCAAGATCTCCTATACAAAATCCCCTTTGTAAAAAAACTACAGACCTTTAAAGGCGACAAGTACTTGAGAAAGATGAAATATGCTATTTTACTCATCTTCGTTATAATACTCCCTCTATTTTTAGTAGATGTACTTGGCCAAGGTTCTCCATTTTTTTGCAAACTAATTTGTCCCGTGGGGATGCTTGAAGGCGGCATACCCTTAGTACTTTTAAACAAGGGTATGAGATCCGCCATCGGCTTCTTGTACTACTGGAAGGGCTTCATACTCATTCTTACAATTATACTTTCAATTATAATTTACAGACCTTTTTGCAAGTATGTATGTCCCTTGGGAGCAATATACTCCCTTTTCAATCCCATCTCCATGTTCAGATACAGACTGGACAAGGACAAATGTATTAGCTGCGGCAAGTGTAAAATGGTTTGCCAAATGAATGTAGACCCGGTTAAAAATTGCAACCACGCAGAGTGTATCAGATGCGGCAGATGTAAAAACGCCTGCCCCACACAAGCTATAGAATACAGATAAAAATAAATGATGTTGTTCGAAAGAATCATAGGCTGCTATGGTTCTTTTGTTTTACGCCGATAATTTATATAATGATGAAAGGAGGTATTATGAAAATATTAGTTGTGGAAGACGACGAGGTTATAAGAGAAGGTGTAAGTGAATATTTAAGAGAATTTAACTATACTGTCATAGAGGCCAAGGACGGCAGAGAAGCTTTGGAAAAATTCGACTCCTCTGTTAACTTGGTCATCTTGGATATTCAAATACCTTTTATAAACGGCCTTGAAGTGTTAAAAGAAATTAGAAAAAAAAGTAATCTCCCGGTTTTAATGCTCACGGCCTTCGGTGATGAAGAGTTTAAAATCGACGCCTTTACACACTTGGCGGACGGCTACATGGAAAAGCCCTTCTCCCTTCCCGTCTTAAAGGTGAGAATAGATTCTCTAATTAAAAAAAGTTACAGCGCCGCAGATATATTTGAGTACAAGGACACGGAAGTCAACTTCACCGGCTATACCGCAAAGGTTAACGGCGAAAGTGTGGATGTAAATGCAAAGGAGCTTGAAATACTCAAGTGCCTTTTGGAAAACGAGGGCAGAGCCCTCACTCGTTCCCAAATTTTGGACAATGTTTGGAAGGAGTCGGAAGACATACCCTTTGACAGGGTAATTGACGTGTACATAAAAGAGCTTAGGAAGAAATTAAACTTGGACTGTATTCAAACTATTAGAAATGTAGGATATAAATTGGAGAGACTATGAAGGATTTAAAAATATTTCCCAAAATGTTTATAAGAATTTTTGCCGTCTTGGGAATAATCACCCTCTTAATTCACATGCTCGTCTTTTTTATTTTCCCAAAGACCTATCTTGAAAAGAGAAAGGAAGAAATCGCCACAAGGGCAAATGAAATCTCCGAGAGTTTGGAGGGGAGAAAAATTCAAAACATTGAAGAGGTTTTAAAATTATATTCCACAAGCAGCAAGATTAAAGCCTTTGTTCAGTCAAGTGGCGATGAAAATGCAGTGCAAATTGAAAGCAACTTGGACATAAATTTAGACAGCAATGCCAACGCCCTCATCATTGAAGAGAGGGAAATCTCTATAGACTCCGGACAAAGTGTGAAGCTTCAATTTGTTTCTGCAGAGAACATGGAAAAGGAAGGAAAGAGTTTAAGCTTTAAATTTTTGCCCTACACTCTCTCCCTTTCCATTTTATTTTCTTTGGTCGTGTCCTTTATCTTCGCAAAGATGATTGGAGACAATGTCAATGAAATAAAAAATGTCACGGACAAGATGATGGCCCTTGACAGAAGTGCCGCCCTTAATGTGAATACAAGTGACGAGATAGGCGAGCTGAAGGCTCAGATCAACAGCCTTTACTCCACTCTTTTAAAGTCCATGGACGATTTGGAAATTAAAAATTCGGAAATTTTAAAGTTGGAAAAATTAAAATACGACTTTTTAAAAGGCTCTTCTCACGAGCTCAAGACTCCCCTTGCAAGTCTTAAAATAATTTTGGAAAACATGAAGTACAACATCGGCAAGTACAAGGACAGAGACCTTTACATCACCGAGTGTATAAATATTTGCGACGAACTTTCCGCCCGCATCTCCCAAATTTTAACCCTGTCTTCCATTGACAATTTAAAAGACGAAGGAGAAACTTTAAGCATTGGGGAAGTCTTAAGTGAAGTTATAAAAAATTATGAAGTACAGGCAAGGGCAAAAAATATTGAGATTAAAAACAATATTACAGATGAAAAAATATTTATGGGCAAGAACGCCCTTCGCATCGTCCTTTCAAATTTACTTTCCAACGCCGTAAAATATACCGACGAATATGGTAGTATAAGTATAGGCTCGGAAGAGAATGTTTTTTACATGGAAAATACTTTTGAGAATAAAAGCGCCATAGACATTGACAAGATTTTCGACGTGAATTTTGATTTACAAAAGAAAAACAGCAACGGACTTGGCCTTTATATTGTGGCAAATCTTTTAAAAAACTACGACATAAAGTATGGAGCCTCGCAAAGTAATTCCAAATTCAGATTTGAAATTGAACTGTAGAAAGGAATAAAAATGTATATTTTAGAATTATATCAAGAAGGCATGAGCACAGAAGTGGGAGTGTTTGAAACAGTTGAAGAAGGTCGCAAATTTATTTCCAAGTTAAAGGGATATAAAATGGAAGAGATAGACGGCTTCACTTACGAAACCATTGACATTAAATCCATCCCGGACTACTTGGAACTAAAATACAAAAACAAAATTGTCCCCATTACCAAGTTTATGTTTACGGAAGAAGGGGACGTGGAAATATATTGGAAGGAAATTCCAAACCTTTCCGAAGAAGGCAAGGGCATGGTGGAAGGTACCACATTGGTGGACGCATATGCCATTGAAAACTCAGACGTAAAGGGATACATTGAAAGTCGCGAGAGAAATTTCGAGACGATTAAAAAATTTTTGGAAGAAAAAAATTACGACGTCACCAGGTCCTACTTCGGCTCCGAAGACGGCGAAGCAATTTTATACAAGAAGAAGGGCGAAGGTGATTGGCACTTCTTAACACACATGGATCCGAACTTTTCTGAAGCCGATGATTTAACCGAATACTTTGAGATGATATAAAAATTACCCTCTTGATTAATATGCAAGAGGGTTTTTTATCTATGATTTATGATTTATGTAGTAAAAAAGTGTGAGGAGTGAGTCATTAAGTCTTACGCTTTCAAGTATTACACCTTCCGGCACTTCCAAGTCAAGGGGTGCAAAGTTCCAGATGCCTTTTACTCCCAAGGCCACCAATGTGTCTGTAATTTCCTGTGCACAAGTTGCAGGAGTTGCAATAATTCCCACGTCAATTTTATTTTGCTTTACAAATTCTTTAAGCTCACTCATATCCCTAACGGCAATGCCTTCCACAGATGTGCCTACCTTGGCGGGATTTGTATCAAATAGAGATTTAACTTCGAGGCCTGAATTTTTAAAACCCTTGTATTTTGAAATAGCGCCGCCTAAGGAGCCTGAACCTATGACTACGGCCTTGCGACTTTTGTTTATTCCGATAATCTTTGCAATTTCATCTTTTAAAACTTCAACATTGTAGCCGTAACCCTGTTGGCCGAAGCCGCCGAAGTTATTTAAGTCCTGTCTGATTTGAGATGCGGTGAAGCCTGTCTTCTCACTTAAACCTTTGGAGGAAATACGGACTTGTCCTCTTTCCGATTCTTCTTCCAAGTATCTATAATATACCGGCAGTCTTCTGATGACCGTCTCGGATATTTTCTTTGATTCTTTCACACTAAACCTCCTACATTGATAATATTTGTTTATATTATACCAAAAGTTTAAAAACTTTGTGAATTTTGGTAAAATTTTCATGGAGGTATTTATGCCCATACTAAGTGCATCGCAAATCACAAAAGATTTTTCAAATATAAATATTTTACAAGGCGTAAGCTTTTTAATAGAAGAAAAGGACAAGGTAGGCCTAATCGGAAGCAACGGCTCGGGCAAGACCACCCTCCTTCGCATACTCATAGGGGAACTTGAAATGTCTTCGGGAGAAATTCACTACTCCAAGGGACTTAAGTTCGGCTACTTGGAACAAAGTCCGAAGTTTTTCGAAACAACTCTTTACGAAGAGATGCTAAGCCCCTTTAAAGACATTTTGCAAATGGAAGAAGACATGCGAGCCATGGAGGAAGAAATTTCAAAAGCGCCCGACAACCTGTCCGAACTTTTGGAAAAATATGCCTTGCTTCAAGAGAAGTTTCACAACTTAAACGGCTACTCAGTGAAGTCACAAGTTGAAGGCATGTTAAAGGGCTTGGGCTTTACCGAAGACCAATATGACCTTAACCCGGCAAACCTAAGCGGCGGCGAAAAGTCACGCCTGCTCCTTGGCAAGGTATTGTTAAACAACCCTGACATACTTTTTTTAGACGAGCCTACCAACCATTTGGACTTGGACGCCGTAAGTTTTTTGGAAAAATATTTAAAAGACTTTCAAGGCACTCTCATTTTAATTTCCCACGACAGATATTTTTTAGATGCCGTGGTAAATAAAATCTTTCTCTTGGAAAACGGCAAGGTGGAAATATACAGAGGCAACTATTCACAGTTTTATAAGCTGCGCAAAAAAGAACTTGAAGTCAGAAAGAAGCAATACGAAAATCAGCAAAGGGACATAAAGAGACAGGAAGAGATCATCAGGCGATTTAAAAATTACGGCAACGCCAGATATATAAAGCAGGCACAGAGCCGCGAAAAGCTTTTGGACAAGATGAAGAAGACCGACCCGGTCCTTGAAAAGTCACAAGCGGCAAAGATCACCTTTACCCCCAAGCTCACCACAGGCTTTAATGTCCTTAGCGCAAAGAATTTAAAGAAGTCCTACAGCCGCACCTTGTTTCAAAATATTTCCTTCGATATATACAAAAACGACCGCATAGGTTTAATCGGTCCCAACGGCCTTGGCAAGAGTACGTTGTTTAAAATTATTATGAAGGAAGTGGAACCTGACGAGGGGGAAGTGGTCTACGGCAGCAACCTTGACATATCCTACTTTGACCAGGAGCTTTCGGACCTTAATTTGGAGAACACGGTTATGGAAGAACTTTGGGACGCATACCCTAAGTTCAATCACTTTCAAGTCCGCTCCTATTTAGCCAAATTTAACTTTGTAGGGGACGACATTTTTAAAATCGTAGGAGATTTAAGCGGCGGCGAAAAGGCACGTCTTTCTCTCTTAAAGCTCATGCTTAAAGGCGGCAATCTCCTTCTACTTGACGAGCCGACAAACCACTTGGATATAGATTCAAAGGAAGCACTTGAGTCCGCCCTTACGGACTTTGAAGGGACAATACTTGCCATATCTCACGACAGATACTTTTTAAATCGCATTGCCAACAAAATTTTTGCCATGGACGAGGAAAAAATCTCCGAGTACCTGGGCAACTACGACTACTACTTGGAAAAAATCTCTGAGACCGACGAAGAAGATGATGAAGAATATATTTCGAAGACTGAGAAGAACAGAGAGAAGAAAAATCAAAGAGAAGAGCGCGAGTTAAAGAGAGAGAAGAAGAGACAGCTTCAAAATTTGGAAGATGAAATTCACTCCTTGGAAGAGGAGCTTAAGAAGATAGACGAAGAACTGTTGGACCCGGCCCTATATGACGACTATGAAAGGGTGGATGAAATTTCAAGAAAGAGAACTGAAGTTCAGGAGAAGTTGGACGCTCTCATGGAAGAGTGGATGGACTTTGAATAATCCCTCGCATTGCCGAGGGATTTTTTTTGCATAATTTCGCACAAAAAAATCGACCCGAAGGTCGACATTATTTTTGTATTTCTCTTTTCATTTTTATAAAAATTATTGCGGCAATTATTTCGCACACCACAGTCATTATTAAAATTGTTGAGTTTAAATTTTTGTCATATAAATATCCCGTGATTGTCGCTCCCAAGAAGAGCGCAAGGCCGTAGCCCGTGTTGAAGACGCCGTAGCCGGTGCCTCTCTTGTCAAAAGGAGTTATGTCCGCAATGGCGGATCTCATTATAGTCTCGTGAGTTCCCATAATAATTCCGAAAATTATCATACTAACTATAATTAAATTTTTCGACATTGTAAGGCCGAAGAAGGGCAGCAGGAGTGTCACCACAGGTATTGCTCCCAAGACTAAAATGCCGCCGTCTTTCTTCCCGGACTTTTCTTTTAACTTGTCATAAAGCCTTCCAACTATCAAAGCGGTAAGAGCATCTACAATCATTGCCACGGAATAAATCAAAGTTATCTTTCCGTCTGTTAAAATGTTTTGGGATTTCATATGGTAGCCCAAGGTCGAGAAGTTTAAAAAGCCCAAGGTGGCAAAAAATGTAAATGCCATGTACATCCAAAATATTGGCTTAAGTTTCTCCGACTTAAACTCTCTGCCGTATTCCTCGCCTAATAAGTTGCCCTTGCTGATAACTCTGTAGCTGTAGTATAAAAACAACATGAGAAGTACAAAGGGTATGAATAAAAGTTTATAACCTAAGCTGTACTCCGCCAATGTGTTTTTGCCTGTGAAATAAAATACCGCCGTAAAGATCAAAGGTCCCAAGAAAGCACCAACCTGGTCAAGGGCCTCCTGAAGTCCGAAGGCGAAGCCCACACCCACTTGATTTTCACTTATAGCTGAGAGCACCGTGTCCTTGGAAGGATTTCTTATGGCCTTTCCGATTCTCTCCATTAAAATCAAAACAAAGAGCACGTTCCAATTTTGAGTAAAGCCCATTAAGGGCACAAAAAAGAGCATACCGTAGCCTATAAACATAAAGGCCCAAGGCTTCTTGCTCTTGTCTGAAATAACTCCCGATATAAGCCGTAAAAAATATCCCAAGAACTCTCCGATGCCGAAGACAAGTCCCACCTTTGCGGCACTTATGCCTATTAATTCAAAGTATTGGGAGTTGGCTCCCCTTGCAGATTCATATACCATATCTCCAAGTAGAGATATAATTCCGAAAATTATAATGGCTCTAACTGCAAAATTTACATTATTATCTTTTTTAATCTTTTTCTTAGACATTTTTACATCTGACAAAAATATCGTCGCCCTTCTCTTTTAAATCTATCTTCATCTTGCAGCAGTTTTCGTCTCTCATAAAGCATCTGTTGTAAAACTTACAGCCGGTGCCTGAATACTCCTGTTCCTCTTCTTCCAAGACGATTTTATTTTTTTCCTCTCCGGGATAATTTTTGGGAACCGCCGAAAGAAGTGCCCTTGTATAGGGGTGTATGGGATTTGTAAAAATATTTTCCGTCTTTTGAAACTCTACAATCTCACCCATGTACATTACGGCGATTTTGTCCGCCACGTGTTCCACAACGGCCATGTCGTGAGTGATAAAAATCATGGAAATTTTATACTTCTCTTTAAGCTCCAAGAGGAGATTTATAATTTGGGCTTGAATACTCACATCAAGAGCCGAAGTAGGTTCGTCCGCAATTAAAAGCTTGGGACTAAGTGCCAAGGCCCTCGCCACACCGATCCTCTGCCTTTGTCCTCCTGAAAACTCGTGAGGATATCTGTCATAGTGGTACTCGGAAAGTCCCGTGATCTTCATGACCTCAATAACTTCATCCTTAATGTCCCTCTTTGACCTTCCCCCTAAATTTATAAGACCTTCGCCGATTATTTCTCCCGCTTTTTTGCGAGGGTTAATTGAAGAATAGGGGTCTTGAAATATCATCTGCACGTCTTTTCTATAGTCCTGTAACTCCTTCGGACTCATCTTTAAGACGTCCCTGTCCTTGTACAAAATTTCCCCTTCCATGTCGTCGTAAAGCTTTACAATACATCTGGCAAGGGTACTTTTGCCGCAGCCCGACTCTCCTACAAAGCCTATGGATTCTCCTTCATTTAAGTAAAAGCTCACATAGTCCACAGCTGTTACGGTAGATTTTTTTGAAATAAATTTTTTGGTAAGATTATTTACTTGTAAAATTTTACTCATCTCTACCTCCGTACAAAAAGCAGCTGACATAGTGACCGTCTTTATTTATTTCCACAGGATTTTTTCTCCTGCAAATTTCCATACATTCCTTGCATCTGTCTGCAAAGTAACATGAGTCCTTTAAGTCAATGGGGTTTGGCACTGAGCCTTCAATGTTGTAGAGATTTTCTTCCACCTCTCCAAGCTTCGGCCTTGCCTTTAAAAGAGCCTTGGTGTAGGGGTGAAGGGGATTTGTAAAAATCTCTTCCGTCCTTCCCTTTTCCACAGCTCGTCCCGCATACATTACTACAACTTCATCGGCCATCTCAGCCACAACTCCGAAGTCGTGTGTGATAAACATAATGGAAGTGTTAAATTCCTCTTTAAGCTCTCTCATAAGTTCCAAGACCCGAGCCTGGATTGTCACGTCAAGGGCCGTCGTCGGTTCGTCGGCGATTAAAAGCTTGGGCTCCGATGAAAGTGCCATGGCAATCATAACCCTTTGACATTGGCCGCCGGAAAGCTCGTGTGGATATGAGTTGTAAATTTTTTCAGCACGAGGAAGCTTTACTCTCTTTAACATTTCAATGGACTTTGCCTTTGCAGTCTTTTTGTCCATGTCAAAGTGAGTTCTGAAGACTTCACTTACCTGGTAACCGATTTTAAGAGCGGGATTTAAAGACGTCATAGGCTCCTGAAAGATCATGGAAATGTCCTTGCCTCTTATTTTTCGCATTTCTTCCGGCGAAAGTTTTAAAAGGTCCTTCCCTTCAAATAAAATTTCTCCGTCTATAATGGATGTTTTTTTATCTAAAATTCCCATGAGGGTACTTGCCGTAACACTTTTGCCGCATCCGGACTCGCCCACTACCGCCACGGTCTTTCCTTCGCCTATTTGAAAGGAGACGCCGTTTACAGCCTTTATAATTCCCTTGGGACTTTTAAAATATGTGTGTAGATCATTTATTTTAAGTAACATCTCTACCTCCCTAATTTCGGATCAAGAGCATCCCTAAGTCCGTCTCCCACAATGTTTAGTGCCAAAATTGTAAGGGCAATTGAAATGCCGGGAAACATTGTAATGTGAGGATAGTCTCTTATAAATTCTCTGCCTTCCGAAAGCATTTGTCCCCATTCAGGCATTGGGGGTTCAATTCCCATGCCTATAAAGGAAAGGCTCGCCGCAGATAAAATTGCATAGCCTACTCCCAATGTCATTTGAACTATGACGGGAGCCAAGCAGTTGGGCAAAATTTCTTTAAACATAAGGGACGTATTACTTGCCCCCAATACTCTTGAGGCTTCCACAAATTCCTTGCCCTTGACGCTCATTACCTGTCCTCTTACAATTCTTGCATAGCCGGGAATTGAAGATACTGACACGGCAATAATAAGGCTCTTCATGCCGCCGCCTAAGGATGCCGCAATGGCAATTGCAAGTACAAGGCCGGGTATTGAAAGCATTATGTCCATAATTCTCATGAGAATATTGTCCAAAGCTCCGCCATAAAATCCGCAAATAAGTCCGATGACAATTCCCGATACAGTGGCTATTGCCATGGAAATAAATCCGATTTTAAGGGAAACTCTTGCGCCATACAAAATTCGTGTGAAAATATCTCTTCCGAATTTGTCCGTGCCCATTATGTGAGCCTTGGATGGAGTCAAAAACTTTTCATCTAAATTTTGGGTGTAGTAGTCGTACTTTGTAAGTACCGGGGCAAAAATTGCCGCCAAAATAATTACAGCTAAAACCATGATACCGATGAGAGCCAGTTTGTTTTTGGCAAATCTCTTTATAAAATCATTAAATCTCTTCACAGACTCACCCCTTTACTCTCATCTTGGGATCAAACAAGGTATAAAGTATGTCCACAAAAATTGAAATAATCGCATAGGAAATTGCAATAAAGATAACGCCGCCTAAGACTATGGGATAGTCCCTGGTCTTAATGGCATCAACCATCATTCTTCCAATGCCGTTAATTGAAAAAATCGTCTCTGTAAGTACGGAGCCTCCAAGTAGACCGCCCGCTTGAAGTCCAAGGGAAGTAATGACAGGTATCATTGCGTTTTTTAAAGCGTGAATTAAAATCACACGACTGCTCTTTAAACCCTTTGCCCTTGCAGTCTTAATGTAGTCCGAGTTTAAAACCTCAAGCATTGATGATCTGGTCATTCTCATAATAATTGCAGTGGACTGAAGCCCCAAGGCAAAGCCCGGCAGTATCATGTGTTTAAATGAAGAAAATCCCGATGAAGGCAGAGCTTTTAATTTTACGGAGAAAAGTAAAATAAGTAGAAGTCCCGTCCAAAATATGGGCATGGCAAGACCTACAAGGCCCGCCACCATAATAATCATGTCCGTAAGGGTGTTCTTTTTTAAAGCGGAAATAATTCCAAAGCCGATTCCCAAGATAATTGTAATGGAAAGGGCAAAGAGCGTGAGCTTTAAAGTGTTGGGAAAGACTTTTAAAAGAGTTTTGGAAACACTTCTTCCCGTGACATAGGAGTCTCCCAAGTCAAACTCAGTTACAAATCCCTTTAAAAATCTTCCGTACTGTACGGGAAAGGGATCTGCAAGGCCCATACTTTCTCTAAGGACTTGTACCTCCGCATCACTTGCCTCGGGGCCCGCTTTATATATTGCGGCATCGCCGGGAGATAAGTAGAGCAGCAAAAAGACTACAAAGCTTACACCGATTATAGTAGGTATTAAATATAGTATTCTCTTTACAATGTATTTAAACATAAAACACCTCTTATAAAAAAAGACCGGAAAACCGGCCGATTTTTATTCTCCAAAGGTTACCGTCTTAAAGACTTGTGCATATTCAGGTAACATTTTGAAATTGTTTACAATCTTATTTGCACCGTAAACTTGTTCTCCATACCAAATGTCAATGCGAGGTATGTCATTTAAAATTATTTCCTGAGCTTTTTTATAAATTTCCGCTCTCTTTGCATCATCTACGGTCAAAAGTCCTTCGTTAATCAAGGCATCAACTTCAGGATTTTGATACATTCCGAAGTTCGGTCCTTGACCTGCCTTGTCTGAATGGAATGGCGAGTACAGGTATTGATCCGGGTCCACAATGGACGGAGACCAGCTCATAATGTACATGTCCTCTTCTTTTCTTCTGAGAGTGTCCATGTACGCTCCCCACTCAAATTTTTCCACCTTGACATTAAGGCCAACTTCTTTAAGTTGTGCTTGAACTATAGTGGCAACGTCTTGACGTTGTTGGTTGTCATTTACATAGAATAAAATTTCAGTGCCTTCAGGTACTCCCGCTTCAGCTAATAGAGCCTTGGCTTTTTCTATGTCTCTTTTCTTAGGTTCTATTTCACTTGCAATTGAATACTTTGCTCTCGGTGAAATAGGACTTGTTGCAATTTCTCCAACTCCCATGTAAACGGAATTTACTATGTCATTTAAGTCCAATGCATAGGAAACTGCTTCTCTCGCCTTTATGTTGTCAAAAGGAGCCTTTGATATATTAAATTGGATAAAGTGAACTGCGTAGTTGCCTTTTCTGAAAATTTGAAGGTCTTCATTTTCTTCGACCTTCTTAATGTCATTTGGAGCAATGTTAAATGCCATGTCCACTCCCCCGCTTTCAAGCTCAACAGTTCTGTTTGTAGCTTCAGGTATAATTCTGAAGGTTAAGTTCTTAAATGCCGGCTTGTCTCCCCAGTAGTCATCAAATCTTTCGAACTTCATTTCATTTTGAGGTTCCCAGCTTACCATCTTAAATGGTCCCGTGCCGTCTTCTTCAGTATTTACGTCAATGTCATTTTGAACATCCCTTGGCATAATTGCCAAGTATGGGCTTGTAAGAACTTCCATAAATGAGCCTTGAGGTTGTTCAAGTTTTAATTCCATTGTCTTTTCGTCAATTATCTTTACCGACTCGGGGATAATGCTTTTGTAAACATTGGCAGATTTTTCGTTTTGAATAACCCTTTCAAAGTTCCAAATAACATCATCTATTGTAAGGTCCTTACCTGAGTGGAATTTAACTCCATCTCTTATTGTAATTGTATAGGTAAGTCCCCCGTCTTTTTCTTCCACATTTTCTGCCAATAAGTTGTAAATCTTTCCCTCTTCATCTTTTGCAAGTAAAGTTTCATAGACTTGTCTCATGGCAAGATCCGAATAGTCGTCGTTAAATACATTGGGATCCATACTTGTGGCATCTGCTTGAACTGCAATTACAAAGTCGTCCTTTGCTCCTTGAGCTTTTTCGCCTCCGCCGCCGCAAGCTGTAAGTACCAGTGTAAATACCAACAACAAACTAACTATAATTTTCTTATTCATTTATTCTCCTGTCGTTACTCTCTCAATATTGGCACCTAAGTTTCTGAATTTCATTTCAATGTCTTCATAACCTCTGTCAATATGGAAAATATCTCCAATTTCAGTAGTGCCTTGGGCGGTTAGTCCTGCCAATATAAGGGCGGCACCTGCACGTAAATCCGTGGCCTTGACCTTGGCGCCCTTTAAAGGCGTTCCCCCGATAATAACGGCTTCTCTGTCTTCGCACTTAATATTTGCACCCATTTTAACAAGTTCATTTGCGTGCATAAATCTGTTTTCAAATACAGTTTCAAGTACAATGTTTTCGCCATTTAACTTTGTCATAAGAGCCATAAACTGAGCCTGCATAT
This sequence comes from uncultured Eubacteriales bacterium, assembly GCA_902488815.1. GTDB lineage: Bacteria > Bacillota > Clostridia > Tissierellales > Peptoniphilaceae > KA00134. The sequence continues at coordinate 64,053 of CABTXP010000001.1, forward strand.
CTGTGGGAAATCCCGGATAGGGCAAGGTCTTTATCTTAATAGGCTTAAGATCTTTTCCGCCGATTACTCTAACACTTTCTTCATCTTCTATTACTTCTGCGCCTGACTCAATTAGCTTGGCAATTACAGGCTTCATGTGAGATGATATTACATTTTCAACAAGAACATCTCCCCCGGTCATAGCTGCCGCAACCATAAAAGTGCCTGCCTCTATTCTGTCGGGAATTATTTGATGTCTTGCACCTTTTAATTCGTCAACACCCTTGATTCTGATGGTAGAAGTCCCCGCACCTTGAACCTTTGCCCCCATTTTTCGTAGGAAATTGGAAAGGTCTACAATTTCAGGTTCCATTGCGGCGTTTTCAATATATGTCTCTCCCTTGGCAAGTGTGGCAGCCATCATAATATTTTCCGTGGCGCCCACCGAGGGAAAGTCCAGATATATTGTGGTGCCTTGAAGTTCCTCTGCAACTGCACTTATGGTAGCTTCGTCTTCAGTCACTTTCGCTCCCAAAAGATTAAATCCCTTTAAGTGAAGGTCAATAGGTCTTGAGCCTATGTTACAACCTCCGGGCAGGGAGTTTACAGTGCGACCCATCCTTGCAAGTAGTGGCCCCATAACCAAAAAGGACGCTCTCATTTTATTCATGAGATTGTAGTCCGTAACGTAGTTATTAAGTCCGCTGCCGTTTATAACCAAGGTGTTTTTTCCCGTCTTTTCGACTTTAACTCCTAAGGACCTTAGAACTTCACACATTATTTCAACGTCTTTAAGCTCAGGGACATCTTCCAAATAGACATCCTCGGTACTTAGGATTGAAGCCGCCAAAATGGGAAGTGCCGCATTTTTCGCACCGCTTATTCTGACTTTACCTTGAAGGGGTGGTGATTGTTTTACTAAAATTTTAGCCAAGTTGTTCCCCTCTTAGATTATTTACTTGTCTAACAGAGCATCTAATCTCTTTTTGTCAAATCCTACAATTTCTTCTTCGCCGATAACGATAACGGGTACACCTGTGTATCCCTTTGCCATTAATTCTTGTCTTGCTGTGCTGTCGGTTTGAACGTTCTTTTCTTCAAATGCAATATTTCTGTCTTTTAAATAGTCCTTAGCCATTGTGCAATAAGGACATGTATTACTTGTATATACTGTTACTTTTTCCATAGTAATCCTCCTTAAATTTTATAACTATAATTTACCCTACTTGGTATTTAATAATCAAATTGTCTTTAAGCTGTAAAAAGTCCTCTACTGAAAGCTCCTGTGCTCTCACGTTTTTGTCAAGGCCCGTTTTATTAAGAGCATCTTCAATCTCTTCTTTTGTAAAGTCGGGAATGGCCGTGTTAAGAGAATTGATTAAAGTCTTTCTCCTGTTTTGAAAAGAGCCCCTCACTATCCTTTCATAGTCCGGGTCCACAGGTATGCCTTTAAGCTTTAACAAAACTATCTGTGAGTCCACCTTGGGTCTCGGCATAAAGACCGTGGGCGGAACGATGGCTCCAAGTACGGGCTCGGTATAGGTCTGAATAAATACGGAAAAAGAGCTGTAGTTTTTGCCGTGAGGTTTTTCCACCATGCGCTGAGCAATTTCCTTTTGAATCATACAGGTAATGCTCTCCAAGTTTAAATTATCTTTTATAAGCATGGTAATAATGGGAGTGGTTATGTAGTAGGGCAGGTTTGCCGCAACTTTAAAACTCTCCTCACCGAACTCTCTTTTAATCTCTTCTTTTAAATCGGCCTTTAAGACGTCTTTAAAAATTATCTTTACATTGTCATAGGGCAGGGTCTCTTTTAAAATCTCCCGCAGGCCTTCATCCACTTCAAATGCCAAAACTTTCTTCGCATTTAAAGCTAACTCCTCCGTGAGAGTGCCTATACCCGTTCCGATTTCAAGGACATTGTCTTTTTTTGTAATTTTAGAAATCTCCGTGATTTTTCGCAAAATATTTCCGTCAATTAAAAAATTCTGTCCCAATGTCTTTGTAAAGGTAAAGCCGTATTTATTAAGTATTTCTTTTAGCCTCTTAGGGCTGTAAAGTCTTTCTATAGTATTCCCGCCTTTTTAAGTGCCGCCTCAAATTCTTCCCTTGGCACTTGAAATCCGTTTAACCTGTTTAAAAACTGTTTGCCGTTTCCATATCCTATGCCTAAAATGTCGGAGACTTTTCCACGAAGTGTGGCCGAATTTTCTCTCATAATCAGCCCGTAACGGAGCAGTTCTTCCTTTGTGTAAATTTCTTTTCCCGCTACAATTGTGGCACGTGCATCTGTAAGAGCCTTTACTATGTCCTCTTTTGATGCGTTTTCCACGCCGATGTCTCCTTTTTTAAGAGCCTTTTTTTGAGGTAAAAATGCATGTTTGGCATTTGGAAATTCCTTTGCCAAATCTCTCCTTATTTTCTTACCCATGTAGTCCGGGTCGGTGAAAATAATTATGCCGCATCTCTTCTCTATTTGTTTTAATGTGTCAATTAATTTTTTGCCGTAGCCGAAGCCGCTTGTGGCTATGACTTCACAGTCTATTGCCGACTTTACGGCTGTTATGTCGTCTTTGCCCTCTACGACTATGACTTCCTTAATCATAAATCACCGTAAAATCTCAGGGCGTTTTCGTCGCAAATTTTTATAAGTTCTTTTACATTTATATTTCTTATTTTGGCAATTTCTTCCGCCACATACTTTACGTTCTTAGGCTCGTTTCTCTTGCCCCTGTGAGGTACAGGTGAAAGGTATGGGCAGTCCGTCTCTAAAAGTAAGTCTTCGATAGGCACCGCCTTTGCCACGTCCTTAACCGTGCGGGCGTTTTTAAATGTAACTACTCCGCCGATTGAAATATTCACGCCTAATTTCACATATTCTTCCATCATCTCAACTGATTGAGAGAAGCAGTGAATTAAAAACTTCATCTCCGGATACTTTTTTTTGTATTCCTTTACAATGTCAAAGGTAAGTTGTGAAGCTTCCCTTGAGTGAATGACTACGGGAAGATTTAAAGTGTGGGCAAGTTCAATTTGCTTTCTGAACACCTCTTCCTGTATGTCTCTCGGCGAATTGTCGTAGTAAAAGTCCAAGCCGATTTCTCCAATGGCACGAACTTTTTCGTGTTTGGAAAGGTCAATAAGTTCTTTTTCAATGTATTCGTTGTAAGTAGAGGCATCGTGAGGATGAATGCCCACTACGGCATAGACTTCCTCATACATACTTGCCAAATCAACTGAGGCCCTGGAACTTACAATGTCGGAGCCGATGTTATAAACTCTCGTAATTCCGTTTTCCAAAAGAGAGTTAATGACATAGTCTCTGTCTCTGTCAAAGTTCGGGTCGTCTAAATGTACATGTGTATCTATCATGAAATTTCCGCTCCGTCATTAATGTCTTCCATAGGTGTCACAAGTGCCAAATTTCCGTCCTCGTCTTCGCACGCAATGAGCATTCCCTTAGATTCAATTCCTCTAAACTTCATAGGCTTTAAGTTTGTAAGAACTAAAATTTTCTTACCCGTCAAATATTCTTTTGAGAATTTGGACTTAATATTTGTCACAATAGTTCTTCTCTCTTCTCCGATTTTTAAATTTAAAAGATAGAGTTTGTCAGCGTTTGGATGGTCTTCAACACTTTCCACCAATGCCACTTTGATTTCCAATTTCAAAAAATCATCTATTGTAATTTCAGGTTTGCCCGGCTTTAAAGCTTTGTCGGATCTCTTTTCCTTTTCTTTTTCTCTTTCTTCTATTAAACGAGCATTTTCTTCGTTTAAGCGTACAATTTCCTTTTCAATATCAAGTCTTGGGAAAATTGAGGGACCTTTTTCAACTTTTGTGCCGGGTTTAAGAAGTCCGAAGGATTTTGCGTCTTCGTACTTGATTTCCCCTGTTACGCCAAGTTGTTTTCTGATTTCCTTTGATGTATTTACAAGGAATGGTGAGGCAAGTACTGAAACTATGCGCAGCGATTCCGCCAAGTTATATAATACCGTGCCCAGTCTTTCCTTGTTATCTTCTTTTGCAAGGATCCAAGGTTCGCACTCGTCAACGTATTTGTTGGTGCGACGTACAAGAGACCAAATGTCTTCAAGTACCACTGAAAATTGGAAGTCTTCCATCGCCTTTTCGTTCTTTTGCCAAATTGAAAGGGCAAGTTCTTTAAGTTCTTTGTCCGTGCCTTCTTCCGCTTTCGGTTCCGGAACAATGCCTCCGAAGTATTTTTCAATCATGGAAACGGTCCTTGAAAGTAAGTTACCCAGGTCGTTTGCAAGGTCGGAGTTTAATCTTTGAAGCATTTTTTCTCTGGTAAATGAGCCGTCTTGACCGAAGGAAAATTCTCTAAGTAAGAAGTATTTTAAAGCATCTACTCCGTAAAGGTTGATAATGGGTTCCGGGTAAATGACATTTCCCTTGGACTTACTCATCTTGTCGTTGTCAAACAATATCCAGCCGTGAGCAAATAACTTCTTAGGTAGAGGCATATCAAGTGCCATTAACATTGCGGGCCAAATAATGGAGTGAAATCTCACAATTTCCTTACCCATTATGTGAACCGTGTTGTTCCAATATGCGTTAAACTTTTCTTCCGAAGTGCCGAAGCCTATTCCCGTCAAGTAACAAGTGAGGGCGTCTATCCAAACATAGATGACGTGCTTGTCGTCAAAGGGAACTTTAACTCCCCAGTCAAAGGACGCACGTGACACGGAAAGGTCGTCAAGGCCTTCGCTTAAAAAGTTTTTAATCATTTCGTTTTTACGAGATTCAGGTTGTAAAAACTCCGGGTTGTCTTCATATAATTTTAAAAGTTTGTCTCTGTACTTGGAAAGTCTGAAGAAATAACTCTCTTCCTTATGCTTGTGTGTAGGCTTGCCGCAGTCGGGACAGGTTTCCCCTTCCCCCAATTGGGACTCGGTCCAAAAGGCCTCACAGGAAGTGCAGTAGTAGCCTTCATACTCGCCCTTGTATATGTCACCCTTGTCATAAAGTTTTTGAAACACGTATTGGGCGTTTTTTTCGTGTTGGGGATCTGACGATCTTACAAAGGCGTCGTAGTTAATGTCCATGGTCTTCCAAAGTTTTTTAATTTCATTTACGATCATGTCCACATATTCTTTAGGCTTCATGCCTGCCTTTGTAGCTGTCTCTTCAATTTTTTGGCCGTGTTCGTCGGAGCCTGTTGTAAAGAATACGTCATAGCCTTGAAGCTCCTTGTATCTCTTGATAGCGTCCGCCGCAACGGTACTGTATGTATGGCCTATGTGTAAATAGCCGCTTGGATAATAAATAGGTGTGGTGATATAAAATTTTTCTTTCATTGTTCCCTCCAAAAAAACGGTCCCTAAGACCGTTTCATTAGTAATTAAATTATATCTTTAAAATGTGCAAATTTCAATTTACTCTTCAGTTTCCTTTTTCACAACATAGACATCGCACTTTGCAGTGTTAATGACTTTGTTGGATACACTGCCGAGTAATGTCCTTGAAAAAGCGCCAAGGCCTCTGTTGCCCATTACAATTAAGTCAATTCCGTTTTTATCCGCAAACTCTACAATCTTTTGAGCGGGACTGCCGTTTGTGTAAAACACTTCGTGTTCGTATTCATAGTCCTTTAATATGTCTTCCCCTTCTGAAAGTACAAACTCGGCTCTCTCCGTGTTTGCTTTTTCAATTTCAGTTGAATAGGGAAAACTTGTAGGATTTTGATCAAAGAATTGTGGCTCAGGCACAACTGTAAGTAAGTATATCTTGGCTCCGAATTTGCTGCCTAATTTTTTTGCAGCCTTTACTGACACTTTAGAGCTTTTTGAGCCGTCAACAGGTACTAAAAATTTCATACATACCTCCTATATCTTTTTTATATTTATACCCCGGTGAAATTAATTTAAAATTTCAGTCCACAGGTCATAATCTCCCGACAACTTATAACTGTAGGAGTTTGATGCCCCTAGTACATAGTAGTAGAACCAGTCTCCTTTCTTTACATCTGTAAAATTCTTCAGGCCTTCAATGTTTCTCACGTCTCTAAGACTTCTCTCGTCGCAGTTAATCTTAAATGCTCCGTTTAAAATCTTTACCGCCTCGGCTCTCGTAAGACTTCCTTCAGGTCTTACCGTGTTGTCTCCGTAGCCTTCCACTGCCCCTAGTGTGTAAAGCCTGTCTATTGCATCTTTTGCATAGTGATTTTTAATGTCTTTAAAGTTTGAAGCTTTTACCTCTCCATTTACAAAACCCGCCACCATGTAGCAAAAATCTCCGCGAGTAATAGGCTCTTCAGGTTTAAAATAACCGTCTCGGCCCTTTAACATTTCCTTGTCCGACATATACTTAAGGGCCTTGGAATACCACATATTGTCAGCATCACTATATCCCGTCTCGCCGGAAACACTTGTGAGGTCCGCTCCTGCAAGTCTTGCAACCATAACAGCAGCCTCGCCCCTTGTTAAAGTTCCGTTAGGTTTAAATTCTCCGCCCGGTAAGCCGTTAATGTAGGCATTGTTAACTTTGTCTCCCGTATCTTCACGCTTTACAATAATATTTACAGCCTCAGGTGTTTTAATCGAGTAGGCATATTCTATAAAAAAGAATCCCTTTTCATTTGCCGCCCCCATGCCCAAGTAGCGGCCTGTAAGTTCAAAGACAGTTACCTCGGCCTTGGGATAGGTGTATCCCGTTGCGGTAGTGTTGCCAAGTTCCAAGGAGTATAGGTTGTCACCGGTATTGTAATAACTTCCCCCAAGCTCTATAGGATTAATTTCCATTGCACTTGGAAATACCAAGGTTGCAATTACAACTAATAATAAAAGGTATTTCTTCATAAAGCTCTCCCTTATCTCCAGGAATCCATAGTCCCCATGTCGTATACATTTTCATGGCCTTTTTTTATGAGTAGCTTTTTCGCTCTTAAAGTGGTAAAACCGTCTCGACCCACAATGACTATGTCTTTTTTTAAGTCGTCGGGGAGTTTGTCTGAAGTTTCAAGTTCTTTAAAGGGAATATTTTCCGCTCCCGCCAAGTGTCCCATGTTAAACATTTTTTCGGAAGATATGTCGATTAACATTCCCCCTTCACTTATAATCTTTTTCCCTTCAGCGGGAGTTATTTTATCTCCCACGGTACCCTGCATGCCCATGTATAGACCTGCAACTATAAAAAATATTGTCAAAATATAAAGGGTGCTTCTCTTCTTAAACTTATATGGCTCTTTATGTTTTATATGCTTTTGTTTTTTTTCTTTCTTTCGTCTAAACACTTCATCCTCCTACTCTATTGTACCACAAAAGGCATAAAAAAAAGGAAGGTCTCCCTTCCTTATCATTCTCAGTCTATAACATATACAGTGACCATTCTTCTTCCGAACTGAAGAGCTGTCTTGTTGGAGTTAAAGAATAAATCTATTCTCATACCCTTTATAGCTCCACCTGTGTCTTCAGCTACGGCATATCCGTATGAAGGCCATCCGTCTTGTGTTTCAATATATAGTTTTGATCCTAAGGGTATAACCTTCGGGTCTACTGCAACTGCTCCCACTCTTGCCTTTGTGCCCATAGCAGTCTTTGAACCTGCGCTTGGGTCATAGGCTGTAGCTTCCATTGTGTAAACTTTCTTAGCCTTTGACTTGTCAAATTCAGTAGTGGTTGCTTGCTTAACTTCTTTTTCTTCTTCAGCGTTTTTAGTTCCGACTTCAACTATTTCGGTAACAGACTTTTTAATACGCTTTGTTTCTAAAACTTCTTGAGTAGTAAGGTCTCCGTTTACTAAAGTGTTTAAAACTCTCTCTTCAATAATGCCCGGAACACCCTTTTGCACTACAACTCTCTTGTCTTTGCCTAAATCAGGATTTACTTTTTCAATAATGTCAAAAGTTTCTTCCTTTTGAACAGTGATTTCCTTGTGAACAGTTCTGAAAATTTCAATTGTGCCGCCGTGTTCAATTTTTTTATTCAGTTCCGGCTTGGTATAGTCATCTTCTCCAAGAGCTATCCCTGCATTCTCCAAGACTTCCTTTACAGTCTCCCCTTCACTTTCCAAAAGACTTGCCTTGTCTGCGTCTTTAATGTGATATGAACCCGGAGCTGTAATTTTAATTTCAAGTCCTTCAGTAATCTCGGTGTCTAATGTAGGATGAACTCTTTGGCCGTCTTTTAAAACAATTCCTTCAGTTTTCAAAACGTCTTTTACATTTTCAGAATAGGTGAGAACATCTCTACCTTGATTGTTAATTTTAAGTGTTACCTTTGTTCCTAAAACTTGAGCAAATGTAACTGATATGACGGATACTAAAAATATTGCCGCCATTAAAGTTAGAACTAAGTTTCTATGAAACTTCGTTGCCGCTTTTTCCATTATAACCTCCTGCCACATTGTAGTTATAATTGTAACTACTTTGTAACTTTTTTATGTCTGAGGTGATTATATGAAGGGGAGAATCATTTGTCAAATTTTTTGTAACTATTTTGTAACCCTTTGCAATGTGCTGTTTTACTGACGTACAGCTCTTTTGTAATATTGCTGTAATATTTAAAAAAGAATAATTAAAAAATTTTTAACCTTTTACAGTCCTCTAATTTCAACGCTTTAGATAATTTTTACTCAAAATTTATGTTACAGAAATATTACAAATTGTCATATCCCAAATTATTTTTAAATTTTTCTCAAATAAAAAACCCTCTCCCATTTTGAAGAAGGTTTAAAAACTATAATTATTTTCTTTTAAAATTCGAATCAATCTGTCAGTTATTTTTGCCGTAAATCCCCAAATTACATAGTCTTCGTACTCATAGAAGAGTATTTCGTCTATGCCCTTGTAAAATTTGTAGTCCTTACCGTTGGGAATTAATTCAAAGGGAAAATCTTCCGACTGAATAAGTTCAACATCCATGGTGTACTTCTTAGGTTCATTTTCCATAAGCCACCTTAAGGGGACGTAGAATAATTTTTCTACTTCGTCGGGATTCGGTCTTATATCTTCAAACTCAATGTCTTTTATAAGGCCCGCAAAGGAATAAATTTGAGAGGTCCCTCTTGTAATTAAGTAGTCCGTCTCTCCGAAGACTTGAACTTTGTCTGAAAGTATTAAAAGTTCTTCACATAATTCTCTTACGGCGGCATACCTTGGGGACTCTCCCTTTTCCATTTTGCCTCCCGGAAAAGATATTTCCCCCGGCTGTCTTCTCAAGGACAGGGCTCTGAGTTCATAGACTACACAAATCTCTCCCTCTATTTTCATAAGGGGCACAAAGACGGAAAAGCGATCTTCCACATTTATAGGCTTGGGCCTGTGAAAGAACAAAATGTTTTCAATTTTCTCAAGATTTCTGTCTCTCATATCCGTCTATCAAGAGCTTCATATTTAATGAGCCGATTTTTTCATAGAAGTTTTCTATTTCTTCAATGGCATCCGATACAGTTCTTATTTTTAATTTTTCCGCGTCTATACACTTCAGTTCTCTTTCAATAAGGGCAAACAAAAGCTCTTCCATGGTAAAATCTCTCTCGAGTTTTAAATCCGCGGCAAGTCTGTGAACATATACTTCGTAAAAATATCTCACTTCCGAAGTAAGGGCGCGATCTTTTTCTCCTTCATACTCTTTCATATTTCCGAAGAAGGCTTTGCGCAAAAATTTGTCCGCTTTTTTCTCGCCTATGGGAGCAAAATAATATTCTTTGCCCTTTAAGCCGTCTATTACTTTTAAGGCGTCAAGGTATCCTAAGTGTATGTGTCTCTTGGCCTTGTCCGCATCAAAGTCCATAGACTTTGCTATTACTTCTCCCGGTTCTATTACAATGGCGTTTTTCGGAAAACGAAGGTCTCTGAAATCTCTGGGTCTTGTCCTTACTATAATAATGTTCTTCTGATCCTCTACCATTGAATAGGGAATTCTGTTGGTAACTCCCCCGTCAATATAGTACTTGCCTTCTATGGGCTCTAATTTAAATACCGGATGATATGCCGATGCAACTACAAAGTCTTTTGCCATGCCTTCAGGTATTTGGTCGATAAAAAGCTCTTCCGTTTTTTTGTCCGTCAAGTTGTAAGTGCAAAGTCCGAAGCGAATTTCCGAAGCTCTCAGCTTCTCTTCATCTACCAACTCGTTTGCAATGTCCCAAAGGGGTTTGGAGTCAATAACTCCTTCTCCGTGGGCCATGTTTACAATGTTTTTTATATTTGACTTTATCATGGGAAGGTAGTCTTCTATACTCTTTTTTGAATTTGACTTGTCGTCGTCAAAGGCGTCCAAGTTGGAATGTTCCCAAAAATAAATTCCTTTTTCCACATCTCCTTGTGCAATAACAGCACCGTTTATTGCGCCTATTGATGTGCCCACTACGTGGTCAAATTCAAAGCCTTTTTCTTTAAGGGCTATGTAGGCGCCGATTTGGTATGCTCCCTTGGCGCCTCCACCTTCCAATACTAATGAATATTTTTCCTTCATTATTTTAAATCAGATGTACAGTGTGGACACTTAACGGCTTCAACCGGTATTTCACTCTTGCAATAAGGGCATACCTTTGTTGTAGGAGCGGGTGCTTCCTCTTGAGGTCTTACTTTTGCCACTTGTTTAATAACTATAAAAATTACTAATGCGATAATTAAAAAATTAATAATGTTTTGAATAAAATTGCCGTAGGCGATAATAGGTGCCGCCGCATCCCTTGCTTCTTGAAGCGTTGCATACTTGTTGCCGTCAAGAGCATAGAACATTTCCTGTACATTCACACCTGAAAGCAGTTTTGATATGGGCGGCATAATAATGTCTTCTACAAGTGAAGTTACAATCTTTCCGAACGCTCCACCTACAACTACACCGACCGCCATGTCGACTACATTGCCCTTTGCAATAAAGTCTTTAAATTCATTTGCAAATTTCTTCATTCTCTCCTCCAAACTTTAATACTTCAATGTCGTTCTTTCTAAAGAGCTCCAAGGCATAGTCGTCAATTCTGTAGTCATGTTTGTAGACTACCTTTGAAATCCCCGCCTGTATCAAAGCCTTGGTACAGTTTAAACAGGGAAAGTGAGTGATGTATGCCGTAGCTCCTTTAACAGATATACCCTCTTTTGCACAATATAAAAGGGCATTCATCTCCGCATGTATTGTTGCGATACAGTGTCCGTCTCTAAGGACGTGTCCAACCTCGTCACAGTGAGGGTTTCCCGCAACACTTCCGTTATAACCTGTGGAGACAATTCTGTTGTCTTTATTAACCAATGTGCAACCTACAAAGGCTCTGTCACAAGTAGATCTTGTTGCAACCATTTCAGTTATTTCCATAAAGTAACTTGTCCACGACTTTCTCATAGTGCCTCCTTTGCAAGCTCATCGGCTCTTTCGTTGTACTTAATCCCCGAATGAGCCCTTACATGTATAAACTCCACATTAATCTTATCCTTTTGCTCTTCAAAAAAATCTTGGTATGCCTTTGTGCCTTTTAAATTTGCCTTCCAGGACTTTGTAGCCCACATTTCAATGCCGTAGTAGTCGTAGTGAAGGTATAGCTTCCCGTATGAGAGAGATACGGCCTTGTTAATTGCAAATATTGCTCCTTCTATTTCTCCCGCCACATTTCTCATACTGCTCAACTCCGACTTTAAAAAGGCCTTATTGTGTTCCTCATAAAAGTCCTTTCCGATTAAGACGCAGCCGTAGCTGTAACGCTCCGTCTCTATGTCATAACTGCCGTCTACATAGGCTATAAGTTCTCCGTCCTTTAAATCTTCCTCCTCAACGGCGGCATTTGTCTTTCCTTCATTAACAAATGCTTCCGCCTCTTCTACGGTTTTAAATTTTTTATAAACGGCGCCTTTAAACCCGAAAACTTGGGCCTTACATTCGTCCCAAGTTTCGTATATTCCCGGATTTTTTCCAACTCTTACTGCATAATAAAATTTAGCCATTAAAGTTTTTCTTTTACTTTCTTTTCAATTTCAAGAACTCTCACTCTTGCCATTCTTTCAAGATTTTGTGAGTCCTCTCTATATTTTTTCGTAAATTCTTCATCTTTAATAGAAGAAAGATTAATGTATACATTTAAAAGAGCACCTTTAACTGCGGTGTATGCACAGTGAGCACTTACTCCCACGTCTGTAATTGCGTTTTGATTGCCTTTCTCTACAACTATGTCCAAAAGGTCAAAGATTTCATATGATTTGTCCGCAATTTCAAAGGGCACTTCCGCCGCTTTTTTAAGTGCGTTTTGTAAATAATTTTTCCTTGCCTCTTTTTCTTCGTCGGTGGACTTGGGCATTTTAAAGCCGTCCATAACTTTTGTAAAGGCATCGGCATCTTCTTCTACAAGATCTGTAAGTCTTTTCTTTAAAAGTTCCGCCTTTGAAATTACTTCCATCATTTCAGGATGTACACTTGCAAAGTTTTTGTTTTTAATGGTGAGATTTGCAACCATCATACAAAGTCCGGCGCTCATTACTCCTGCGTAGGCACTTGCCGCTCCGCCGCCGGGTGTAGGTGCATCAGATGCAAGTTCTTCTGCAAATTCTCTTAAATTTTTATCAGTTAACATATTTCCCCCTAAAATAAACCTTCCACTTTGCCTTCGTCGTCTATGGTCATGTGAATTGCCGCGGGATTTGAATTAAGTCCCGGCATTACCATCATATCTCCAAGTATTGCCACAATAAATCCTGCGCCGTTTGAAATGTTAAGTTCCGTAATGTGGATTTCAAAACCGTCAGGCGCTCCCAGGACATTCTTGTCGTCGGTAAAGGAATATTGTGTCTTTGCCATGCAGATAGGCTGTTTGTCCAAGGCGTTTTTCTCCAACTGTTTAATTTTCTTTTCTGCAGTTTGAGAGTATGTGACCTTGTCCGCTCTATATATTTCTCTTGCAATGGTCTCGATTTTTTCTTTTACACTTAAATTTTCATCATATAGGACGTGGAAGTCGGATGTCTCTTTATTTAAAGTATCTACTGTAAGCTTTGCAAGGTCCGTAGCTCCCTCGCCGCCTTTTTCAAAGCCCTTTATGACTTCGTTTTTAATGCCGTCCTTTGCCAAAAGTTCTCTTACAAATTCCACTTCTCTATCCGTGTCGGTATAGAAGTGATTTACAGCACAGATTACAGGCACGCCGAACTTCTTTAAGTTGTCGTAGTGTCTCTTAAAGTTCTTATATCCTTCTTCAATGGCAGGTAAGTTTTCTTCGCCAAGGTCTGTCTTCGGAACTCCGCCGTGCATTTTTAATGCTCTAAGTGTGAGGACAAGAACTGTTAGGTCAGGTTTTAAATTTCCCTTTCTGCACTTTATGTCGAAAAACTTTTCCGCACCTAAGTCCGCACCGAAGCCCGCCTCGGTAACCACAATGTCTGCAAGTTTAAGGGCGGTCTGTGTAGCCACTATACTGTTGCAGCCGTGGGCAATGTTGGCAAAGGGTCCGCCGTGAATTATTGCCGGGGTGTTTTCCGTTGTTTGAACCAAGTTTGGTTTTAAAGCTTCCTTTAAAAGTATTGTAACGGCGTTTTCAGCCTTTATGTCTCTTGCGTATACAGGTTCGTCTTCCTTGGTGTAGCCTACGATTATGTTTCCGATCCTTCTCTTTAAGTCCTTTATATCTTTTGCAAGACATAGGATTGCCATAATTTCACTTGCGGCGGTAATCATAAAGTGTTCTTCACGAGGCACCGATGCAAGTTCACCGCCGAGTCCTATGACAATATTTCTAAGAGATCTGTCGTTGACATCAAGTACTCTTTTGAAATTTATTTTTCTCACGTCGATCTTCGGTTCAAGGCCGTGGTGAATGTGGTTGTCAATTAGTGATGCAAGTAAATTATTTGCACTTGTAATGGCGTGTAAGTCCCCTGTAAAGTGAAGGTTAATGTCTTCCATGGGAAGGACTTGGGAATAACCTCCTCCTGCCGCACCGCCTTTGATGCCGAATACGGGACCAAGGGAGGGCTCTCTAAGAGCCAAGATTGCCGAGGCGCCGATTTTACTTAAGCCTTGTGCAAGGCCGATACTTACCGTGGTCTTCCCTTCCCCTACAGGTGTAGGGCTTATTGCCGTAACTAAAACCAATTTCCCCTTCTTGCCTTCAGGCAAATTTTCATAGTTGATCTTCGCCTTGTATCTGCCGTAAAGCTCAAGGTCTTCTTCTTTAAGTGAAAGGTCTTTTGCAATTTCAGCTATTGGCTTAAGCTCAGTCTCTCTTGCTATTTGAATATCTGATTTCATTCCGCCTCCAATAAATTCATTTCAATAATTTGTGAAGTTTCAAACTCATGGGCTCCCGTATAGTATTTAAAAGTATCTACCAGTGCATCAACAGGTACAAGACCTATGAGCTCTGTGCCAGCAATACTTACGCCGTAGCGTTTAGCTTCCATCTTTACATTTTCCAAAGCTTGGTAAATCGGTCCTTCTTCATAGTTGACCAAGTTCATTGAAACTTGTGCCAAGTTCTTTTCTTCAAGTTTTAAGCCGATACCCTTTACGTGGCGAAGGCCGCCGCCAGAGTATCTGACTTTTCTCGCAATGGCCTTTGCAATTTCCACGTCGGATGTATTTAAGTTCACGTTAAAAGCTACCAAGTGAAATCTTGCACCCACAGCGACACAGCCGAACTTTTCATTCATAACTTGCGGACCGAAGTCAGGCTTCCACTCCGCTTCCTTTATCTTTTCATAAAAGCCTTCGTACTGGCCCTTTCTAATGTTTGCAAGGTTAACTCTCTCTTCACATCTGGCATTGTCTTCGTACATGTAAACAGGTATGTCAAGTTTGCCTATAGCTTCTCCCACTTCTTCAGCAAGAGCCTTACAGTCTTCCACAGTAGCGTTTTGCACCGGCACAAAGGGTATTACGTCCACAGCACCCATGCGAGGGTGAGCGCCTTTGTGCTTTCTCATGTCAATGAGTTCGCTTGCAATCTTTACACTTTCCAAAATCGAAGCCTTTAAAGCTTCAGGTTCTCCCACAACTTCAACCACTGTTCTGTTGTGGTCTTCATCCGGTTGAAAGTCCAAAAGCTTTACACCTTTTTTGCCGCGAAAGGCATCCAAGATCTTTTCAATTACACCTCTGTCCTTGCCTTCCGAGTAGTTGGGTATCGACATTATTTTTTTCATAGTTCCACCTTTTCCATAACTGCATCTAAAATTTTACCCGATGCAACCATAGCCGTAGATTTTTCAAGTACATTGTAAAGTTCTACGTCCTTATCTTCCGCCAAAAAGCTTATCTCTTCTCTAATTTTTTTATACGCAACGTCCGTGCCTTCGCCAAGTTTAAACTCGTCGTTAAAGTCCAAAGCCTGTGCCGCACATACAAGTTCCGTCGCCAAAATTCTCTTTACATTTTCGGCAATGTCTCCCGCTTTTCTTGCCGCAATAGTTCCCATGGACACAAAGTCTTCCTGATTTTCACAAGATGGAATTGAATCCACACTTGCCGGGTGGGAAAGAATTTTATTTTCCGATACAAGGGATGCAGCCGTGTATTGCACCAACATAAAGCCCGAGTTAAGGCCCGGTTTTTTTACAAGGAAGGAAGGATAACCTGAAAGAGATCCGTTTACCAGTCTCTCCACTCTTCTTTCCGATATACTTCCGATTTCCGCAATGGCAATGCCAAGTAAGTCAAAGGCCTGTGCCAAAGGTTCGCCGTGGAAGTTGCCACCTGAAAACACTCCGTCCTTTGTGATTAAAGGATTGTCCGTTGCTGAGTTAAGTTCAATTTCCACAAGTTTCTTAACGTGTTCCAAAGAGTCCTTTGATGCGCCGTGGACTTGAGGCGCGCAGCGTAGTGAATAGGCATCTTGTACCTTAATCTCTCCCTGTCTTGTAACTTGCTTTGAGCCTTTAAGTAAATTGCGTAAATTTTTTGCCGTTTCCACTTGACCTGCTTGAGGTCTTGCCAGATGGAGCTCTTCGTTAAAGGCGTCAATGACACCTCTTAAAGCTTCAATTGAAAGAGCCGCCGCAATGTCCGCCGTCTTTGAAAGTTTTATGCCGTCTATTAAGGCAAGGGCTCCTATAGCTGTAAGTACAGTTGTGCCGTTTATAAGGGCGAGGCCTTCCTTTGCGTGAAGCTTAATTGTGGGAATGCCCGCCTTTTCCATGGCAACCTTGCCGGGAAGAAGTTCGCCTTCAAAGTATGCCCTTCCAAGTCCCAAGATAGGAAGTGCCATGTGTGAAAGAGGTGCCAAGTCGCCGCTTGCTCCCAAGGAACCTTTTTCCGGTATAAAGGGAATTAAGTTCTTGTTAAGCATTTCAACAAGTGTCTCCACAAGTTCCAAGGTCACACCTGAGTAGCCTTTGGACAATGAGTTGATTCTTGTTAAAATTATTGCCCTCACTCTCTCTTCTGAAAGAGGTGCGCCGTAACCCACGCTGTGAGTTCTCAAAATATTTTCCTGTAATGCCGTTCTGTCTTCCTTGTCAATTTTAACTCTCACAAGGGATCCGAAGCCGGTGTTTACTCCGTAGACGGGAGTTGATTCTTTTTCTATGTCTTCTATAATCTTTCTTGCCGCTTTAATTTTTTCCCTTGCATCTTCAGACAAGGTAACTTTTTTATATTTTCTTGCCACATCCTCTACATCTTGTAGAGTCAAATGGTTGCCTGTTATTTCCAAAAACTCCATTACTTGCTCCTCTTTATTTCTTCAACCAAGGCATTAAATTCGTACAGGTTTTGTTCCCCAGTCTTCATATTTTTTAAAGTATATAGTTGTTTTTCAACTTCATTTTCTCCGATAACTGCAACATAAGGGATGTTTAAATCGTCTGCATACTTAAACTTCTTGCCCATCTTGCCCCCTTCGGTATATATACCGGCGGCCACTCCCACTTCTCTAAGGTCTCTTACAAGTGAAATGGACTCTTCAATATAGCCTTCCATGGGAATAATAAGTACGTCCACCATGGACTTCTTTTCGCTCTCAATAATGTTCTTCTCTCTCAGTTGATAGAAGAGCCTCGAAAGTCCGATGGAAATTCCCACGCCGGGAAGTTTTGTCTTGGTATAGTTTGCAGCCAAGTTGTCGTATCTGCCACCTGAGCATACCGATCCAAGCTCAGGATAGTCGTTTAAAAATGTTTCGTAGACAGTGCCTGTGTAGTAGTCCAGGCCGCGAGCAATTTTAATGTCAATGCCGTAGTTCTTTTCCGTAATGCCGAAGTCTTCCATGTACCTTGTCAAAAGGTCAAGCTCCATAACTCCTTCTCTGAACAAGTCCTTGTCAACAGAAAGTTTATTCAAAGCTTCAATAGTCTCTTCACGTGAACCTTCAATGTTTAAAAATTCTCCGATTTTTTCAACTTGTGTGTCGGTAAGGCCTTCTTCTTTTAAAATTTCAAAGACGGCGTCCTTGCCGATTTTGTCAAGCTTGTCCACTGTGCGAAGTACTGTTGTAATGTCTTCAATGCCTAAGGAATTATAAAAGCCTGATAAAATTTTTCTGTTGTTCACGTGGATTTTGAAATTGTCAAAGCCCATCTCTTTAAATATGTCGTAAATAATTACGGGAATTTCTCCGTCGTTTATAATGGACAGCTCCCCGTTACCTATAATGTCAATGTCACATTGATAGAACTCGCGGAACCTGCCCTTTTGAGCTCTCTCGCCGCGATACACCTTGCCGATTTGATATCTTCTGAAGGGGAAGGACAGTTCGCTGAAATGTTGGGCCACATATCTTGCAAGGGGCACTGTAAGGTCGAAGCGAAGTGCCATGTCCGTGGAGCCCTTTTCAAATCTGTAGATCTGTGTTTCAGTTTCGCCGCCCCCTTTTGCAAGGAGCACCTCCGACTTTTCAATCACAGGTGTGTCCAAGGGATAGAAGCCGTGAAACTCGTAGTTCTTTCTAATGATGTCTTTTAATTTATTAAATAATATTTGGTCTTCGGGAAGCAGTTCTTGAAATCCCGGAAGAGTTGAAGGTTTTACAATGTCGTTCATACAATCACTCCTTAATAAAAGTATAGCATAAACACGAGTTTTCAAAGTATTAACTTGCGTAAATTTCCCATGCTTTAATCAAGATACAGTGTTAAAATAATAATGTAGAGATTTTGGGTAACAATATACCGACTATAATAATAAGCAGGTGATTTAATGAAATGGCAGAATAGAAAGAGAAGCGGAAATGTAAGAAGAGGCGGCGGCGCGGCAGGCTTGGGTATCGGAGGAATTGTACTTGTAATTATAGTAACTCTTTTGGGCGGAAACCCTCTGCCTTTAATTACGGGAGGAACCTTGGCAGGTCCTCAAGAAACTACGACGGAACTTAGAGACGACAGAGACCAATTCTTGGCAGTAGTGCTTCAAGATACGGAAGATGCATGGAACGAAATATTTAATGACTACGGCATGGAATATAAAGAACCTCAACTTGTCCTCTATGACAAGGGCGTTCAGACCAAGTGCGGATCGGCCACGTCACAAGTAGGACCTTTCTACTGCTCGGGAGATGAGACTGTCTATATTGACACAACCTTCTACGACGATTTGAAAAAGACCTTTGATGCCCCGGGAGACTTTGCCTTCGCCTATGTCTTGGCGCACGAAGTAGGTCATCACGTGCAAAACCAATTGGGCATTATGAATCAGGTCTATGCACAGAAGAGCTCTTTAAGTGAAGAGGAGTTTAACAAACTTTCAGTAAAGCTTGAACTGCAGGCGGATTATTTTGCCGGTGTCTTTGCAAAATATATACAGGGCAAGGGCTACTTGGAAGAAGGAGACATTGACGAGGCGCTTAATGCAGCCGCAGGTGTAGGCGACGACCGCATACAGGAGATGACCACGGGAGAAATCAGACCTGACAAATTCACCCACGGCACAAGTGAGCAGCGCAAGGAATGGTTTGTGCGCGGAATGAAGTACGGCGACATAGAACACTCGGACACATTTTCAGAAATAAAATAAAAGGACTTCGGTCCTTTTTTTGTTGCGCATTTAAATTCTTTTCATTGTCACAATAATTTAACTCCTTCTTTACGTAGATAATACGAAAGCAATAAACTATTCTCATAAGATGTTCACGATAAAGAAGAGAAAAATTAAGGAGGAATTATGAAAAATTTTAAAAAAAATGTATCTCTTTTATTATGCGTCTTAATGCTGATTCAAATATTTTCAGCGACAGGCGTATTCGCATTGGGAACAAACAGCTCCCTCGTTGACGAGGGAGAGAATGCAAGAAGAACGCCGGAAACTTTTATGAGGCTTAGGGCCAACGCTCCTTCCCCGGACAGAAGCGACGGAACAATACCGATAGCAGAGGCCAGGACCAAGGCCAAAGATACCTTGGTGAAAGTAAAAGGTATTATAACTTTTATGGACCAATACAACGTCGTTATCCAAGATGATACTGCAGGGATAAATATACACTATACTTTAGGTAAATCAGAATTCAGTCTTGGAGACGAGGTAATGTTTGAAGGTAAAATCGGCTCATACAACGGTTTACTTCAAATTGAATACAATAACCAAAAGTTACAAAAAATTGATAAGGACATTACTTTGCCGGAACCTTCCGAGATAACTGTTGAAGAACTAAAAGCAAATGGTGAAAAATATGAATCTCAAAGAGTTTTAATAAAAGACTTTACTGTCGGCAAAATTTTCTTTCAAGGAAAGTCTGTCAATGTAGTACAAGAAGGCAAATCCATCGCTCTTTTTGACAGAGACATTAATAAAGTTAAGAATTTCAAAGATTTTGTCGACGATAACAGCGACAAAAAAGTTCAAGGAATTTTTGTAGTCGGAGAATTTACAACCGGCAGTACTCCCAATTACCAACTAAATCTTGCAGATCTTGCAGATGTTAAGTTGGTTGAAGAAACTCCCCAAATTCAAACCTTATCAATTAAAGAGGCCTCGGACCTGAAAGGACAGGACATAGTTGTCAAGACTGAAGGCGTAGTAACTTTTAAAGACAACCATTACTTTTTTATTCAAGACGAAACTGCCGGAATGGCCATTTACGTTTTAGACGCTACCGAAGATATATATCCTGAGTTGAAACTTGGAGACAAAGTAACTGTCTCAGGTAATGCCATTGACCTTGACGGTGAATACTGGAGAGACAATGTAGAGGTTGTAGATAAATCGGATGGAACTCTTCCTCAACCTATAAATACGTATGTAAGCAGCATTCTCAATAACGGCACGAATTTTGAAGCCAAAAGGGTGTCTATAAAATCTCTAAAGGTGGAATCAATTGCCGGAGATACAATCACTGTAAGTAAAGACGGCAAGACAATTGATATTTTTGACAGAGGTGCAAAAAATCCTTTTAATCTAAAAAAAGGAGATGACATTGATGTCACAGGTGTTGTTGAAAACTTTAACTACGGCGGTTCAACTGCGGACTACAAATTGAGAATTACTGAATGTAAGATCAATAAAAGCGTTGAAGCTTCAAATATTATTTCGATTGAAAGTGCAAGAGCCAAAGCTGCGGGAGAAAGTGTAAAGGTTAAAGGCATTGTAACTTTTATAGACGAAAACAATGTCATTATCCAAGACTCTACTGCAGGAATCGACATACACTACAAGAACGGCGCATCTAAATTTGCCTTGGGGGATGAAGTAATAGCTGAAGGAACAGTCGGAGAGTTCAACCATCTTCTTCAAATCGAACCCGTTAAGGTGGAAAAAATATCTGCAGACAATGAACTTCCTACACCTGTTGAAATAAAAATTGCAGATCTTTTGAAAGACCCTGAAAAATATGAGTCTCAAAGAGTTTTAATAAAAAATGCAACAGTTAAAGACAATAAACCGACCGATTGGAATGTACCTTTAGAACAAGAAGGCAAAACTATGAGCCTTTTTGACAGAAAAAGAGTTAATTCTAAAGACTTAACCTCAGGAAAAAAAGTCGACATTATTTGCGTAGTGGGACAACATTCAAAGACTACCGCTGCAGAAGGATACCAACTGAGACTTGCAAGCCCTGAGCATGTGACATTAATAAGTGATGCCGAACCTACAGACCCGACGGCAAGTGCATCAAAATTATTTACCAAAGAAACACTTGACAAATACGGTGTGAAATTAATACCCGAAGTATTAAAGCTTCCAAAGGACTCTGAAACCACAGTTATAGGTGTTGCAACATACGACTCCTATGGCGGAAACAAAATCTTTATCCAAGACATTGTAAACGACGAAATTGTGGGATACCTTTTATTCGGACCTTCAGACCCGGTTGAAATCGGAGACATAGTTGTGGCGACAGGAGTAGCTACAGACTTCTACGGACTGCCTGAACTTGGAAATATTTCCACAGTAAGAGTTATAGGAAGAGATACTGAAACATTCAAAGAGCCTCAAAATATTTCCGTATCGGAATTTAATACAAACGGAGCTAAGTACGTAAACGAATGGATAAGAATCAACGACTTGGTGCTTCCCACATATAACGGCTCAGGCGGAATTACTTTCAAAGGACAAAACGGCGGACAAGTTGCAGGATACAGAGTGTCTTCCTACCCGGTAGGAGTAAAGGAAGGAGAAGTTGTAGACATAATCGGAGCAGGCGGCAAACACTATGACAACATTCAAATAGATATAGGACATACAAAAGACTATATTGTAAAGAATGACAACTTGGCTCCTTTTGTAGAACTTCCTGAAAGTCCCCTACCTGCAAAAATAGGCAGCGACTACGAATTTCAATTTAATGTATATGACAATTTGGCAGTAGATAAAGTAAATATAAAATACTTCGTCGAAGGTAAAGAACAAGATGCCAAGATCGAAACCCTTGAAGGAGCGGACAGCACCATCTATAAGATTGTCATCCCCGCGTCATTTATTAAAGGCGAAAAAATTCAACTTAACATTGAAGCGACAGACAAGGCCGGAAATAAAAGTACAGGCTACTATTACGCCCCCTTTGAATACGAAACTTCAACTAAAGTTGCGAGCCCTTATTTAATAAATATCGACTCCAAGCCGAGAGTTACGGAAATAACTCCCGAGTCAATGAGCGAAGTTTTGGATACAAAGAGACCTGAAATAACTGCAAAGATTGTAGGAGAAAATAATCCGACAGTAACACTTACATTAAACGGTAAAAAATACACTATGCAATACAAAGACGGCATTGCAACTTTTACACCCGGAGAAGATCTGCCCGACGGTCGTGTAGAAGGCACAATAGTTATTACAAACGAAGACCAAGTGACCTCGGAAGAATTTAAATGGAGTTTCTACATCGGCAAAAATACATTGAAGCACTTTAGAGGACAGCTTCACTCTCACACCAACAACTCCGACGGATCAGGTACTATAGAACAGGCACTGGACTATGCGGCATCTGCAGACACCATTGACTTTATAGCAATTACCGACCACTCCAACTACTTTGACACATCGGACAATTTGGGAAAAATTGACGATGAAAATTCAGGCATCATGAGCAAAGACAATCAAGCTTTAAGTAAGTGGAAATACTACAAAGACTTTGTCAAGAACTACAACGCCCCCAACTTTTTGGCAATATACGGCTATGAAATGACTTGGACCAAGAGCGGTGCAAACTACGGCCACATGAACACATACAATACTGAAGGCTTTGTATCTCGAAACAACCCTTACTTCAACGACAAGACCGACTCCAAAGGACTTATCAACTACTACGAACTTCTTTCGACTTTGGACGGAAATGTGTTCTCACAATTTAACCACCCGGGTACAACATTCGGAAACTTTGACGAATTTGCACACTACAATCCGAAATATGACAATGTGATAAATCTTGTAGAAGTCGGAAACGGCGAAGGCCAAATCGGAAGCAACGGTTACTTCAGATCTTATGACCAATACACAATGGCACTTGACAAAGGCTGGCACCTGTCCCCTTCAAACAACCAAGACAATCACAAGGGCAAATGGGGAGATGCCAACACGGCAAGAAACGTAGTTTTGGCAGATGCATTGACCTATGAAGGAATTTTGGACGCAGTTAAAAACCACAGATTCTACTCCACTGAGGACAAGAACCTTACAATCAACTACACCCTTGACGGAAATGTAATGGGAAGCAAAGTGACAAATGCAGGAAACACGGTAAAAATAGAAGCTGAAATTGTAGACCCGGATTCCCAGGACATTGTAGGTAAAGTTGAAGTAATTTCAAACGGTGGCAAAGTTGTAGCATCCGAGACCGTAAATTCAAATCAAGGACTTGTAGAATTCGAAATTCCAAACGAAGGCACATACTACTACATCCTTGTGACGGAAGGCGACGGAGATATGGCTGTCACTTCACCTGTATGGACACAATCTATAAAGGTTGCCGAAATCGACTCGATAAATAAAAACACGGAAACTGAAGAAGTGGGATCCCCAATTGAAATCACTTCAATATTTAGAAACGGAACGGACACAGATATCAACGCAACAAAATTTGAATACTTTGCAAATGGCAAATTACTAAAATCATTTGGCGAAAGTAAAACTTTCCCCGTAAATTCAAGTACGGAAATAAAACACGAAGTAACTCCTACAGAAGCCGGAACTTACAAAATTCAGTTAAAGATTACAACGGACTCCGGCGAATATACAAAGGAAATCGAAGTAAATGTATATCCTAAAGATATAAAGAGAACAGATATAGCGGATGTGCAAAAAGCTGAAGAAGGCAAACAATTCTTGATAGAAGGAAGACTTACATCCAACGCATCGGGATATGACAAACACACCGCATTCTTTGACAGTGCATATATCCAAGACGCAACAGGCGGAATAAATATCTTCCCGATAAGCGGAAATTATCAAGAAGGCCAAAAATTGAGAATCAAAGGTACCACATCATCTTACCAGGGAGAACATCAACTGAATGTTCACAGCATTGAAGTTATTGATGAGGCAGTTCAAAAAATTGCTCCTCAAACTTTAAAGACGGGAGATGTGAAAGACAACTTGGGACTTTTGACAAAGGTAAAAGGCAAAGTACAAAAGGTAGAATATGCAAACGGCATTGTAGAAAGTATAACTGTAGATGACGGCTCCGGCGAAATAAGAATATTTATCGACGGCTACATCGGAAGACCTAATTCAGAAGACATGAAAATGCCTGAAATTAAAAAAGGCGATACAGTGGAAGCAACAGGACTCTCCTCCATCGATCCGTTGGGCAACAGAATAAGAGTTAGAAACAGAGACGATGTGAAGCTTGTAACTGATAACCCGACAGATCCGACCGATCCGACAGATCCGACAGATCCGACTGAACCGGAACGTCCAATTACACCGAGCTACCCTAATTATCCGATTTACTTTGACAGCAACTCATCAAAAGGTGTCAATAAAAATACAACAGGCACAGCAAAAAAAGTTGAACCTGAAAAATCAAAAGGATTTATCGACGTGGCATCAGGCGACTGGTTTAAACAATATGTAGACTATGTCAGTGAACACGGACTGATGAATGGCATCACCGAAAGAGAATTTGCACCTCAAATGAACACTGAAAGAGGAATGCTCGTAACAATACTATACAGATTGGCTGGAAGTCCTTCTGTGAATGGCGAAATAAAATTTGCCGATGTTGGCGGCAATGACTACTTTAGAGATGCTGTCCTTTGGGCAAGTGAAAAAGGTATTGTAAAAGGACTTTCTGAAGACATTTTCGCACCTCATAAAAATATGACGAGAGAAGAACTTGTGACAATGATTTACAGATACGCAAAAATTTACGGCATAGGCAAAGAACAGTCAGTCGACCTTCAATTTAAAGACGCTGACAAGATTTCACCTTGGGCGGTTGATGCATTTAAGTTTGCAGTGGCAAATAATATAATCAACGGATATGAAGACGGCACTTTAAGACCAAAGGCTGAAATCACAAGAGCGGAAGTTGCAAAAATAATTACACAGTTTGCAAAACTGAGATAACTTAATAGCACTTTGTAATGTGACCTAAAGAGTTTAAATTTAATCGGAGATGTTAAAAGCGTCTCCGATTTTTTTGTGTGCATAAACTTTACTCACCTCTTTATAATATTAATGTGTGTGAATGTGGTATAATTTTAAAAGAGAAAGAGGATTGATATTATAAGCCCGATGGAAATGGAAAGAGCTTTGATAAAGACCTACAGAAAAGATTTGTGGGTGAGATTTATTAAAGCTGTAAACCAATATGAATTAATAGATGAAGGGGACAAAATTGCAGTTGCCATCTCAGGCGGCAAGGACTCTCTCACTCTTGCAAAACTTTTTCAGGAGCTTAAGAGACACGGCAAAAAACATTTTGAGCTTGAGTTTATTGCAATGGATCCCGGATACAAAAGTGAAAACAGATTGAGACTTGAAGAAAATTGTAAGGCCATGGGAATACCTGTGAAGGTTCACGACTCCGATGTCTTTCAAGTGGCAAACAAAGTCGGTGGGGACAAGCCCTGCTACATGTGTGCCCGCATGAGAAGAGGCAATCTCTATGCAAAGGCACAGGAACTTGGTTGCAACAAGCTGGCTCTTGGCCATCACTTGGACGACGTGGTGGAGACCATTATGCTCAATATAATTTTTTCAGGCAACTACAAGACCATGATGCCCAAACTTCGCGCTGAAAATTTTGAAGGCATGGAGCTTATTCGTCCCATGTACTTTATTGAAGAAGAGGCAATCATCAGATACATGCAAAGAATCAGCATCTCCGCCTTGGACTGCGCATGTGAAGTTGCCGAGAAAAAAGAAGGCAACATGAGATTTTTTGTAAAAGATTTAATTGAAGACCTTAAAAAAGTAAACCCCAACATCAAGCTCTCCATCTTCAGAAGTGCGGAGAATGTAAACATAGATGCCATAACAGGCTGGATCGAAAAAGGCGAGAAGCACAGTTTTTTAGAAAAATACAGTAGGTGATAAATTGAAATTAATGTCTTGGAACGTAAACGGACTAAGAGCCGCAATCAGAAAAGGCTTTGAAGAAAAATTACAGGAGATGAATCCCGATATAATTTGTCTCCAGGAAATAAAGATGCAAGAAGGTCAAGCGGAGCCGGACTTGCCGGGATACTTGGAGTACTACAACTACGCCGAGAGAAAAGGCTATTCAGGCACGGCGATTTTTACAAAAGAGAAGCCCATCTCACACACGGTTGGCATAGGCGTGCCGGAACACGACACTGAAGGTCGAGTAATCACATTGGAGTTTCCCGACTACTACTTTGTCGGATGCTACACTCCCAATTCTCAAAGAGGTCTTGCAAGACTTCCCTACAGAATGGAATGGGAAGATGCCTTTAGAGAATATCTTTTAAAGTTAGACGAAAAAAAGCCGGTTATATTATGCGGCGATTTAAACGTGGCGCACAAGGAGATAGACCTTGCAAACCCGAGCACAAATAGAAAAAACGCAGGATTTTCAGATGAAGAAAGGGGGAAATTCCAAACACTTTTAGATTCAGGTTTCATCGACACGTTCAGATACTTCTATCCTGACAAGGAAAATGAATACACATGGTGGAGTCATTTTGCAAACGCAAGAGAGAGAAATATCGGATGGAGAATCGATTATTTTGTTGTAAGCAGTAGATTTATTGACAATGTGAAAGATGCCAAGATACATCAAAGTATTATGGGCTCCGACCATTGTCCTGTAGAAATAATTTTAAAGTGAGGTATTTATGGAAAATTTATTAGCACAAAAAATCAGAGACGACCTATACTACATAGGCGTAAACGACCGTCACACACATTTGTTTGAAGCAATGTGGCCTCTGCCTGACGGAGTATCATACAACTCCTACTTGGTAAAGGGCAAAGAAAATATTATGTTCGACCTTGTAAAGGCAACTGAACAAACGACATTCTTGGAAAAATTAAAAGAAGTATTGGGAGACGAACCATTACACTATCTTGTAATTAACCACATGGAACCTGACCACACTTCAGGTATCGTCGCACTCCTTGCAAGATATCCCGATATTAAAATTATAACCAACAAGAGAGCCCTACCTTTCTTAAAGAATTACTACGGCGTAGAAGATAATATAACATTGGTAAATGACGGAGAAACATTGGAACTTGGTGACCACGCCTTTACATTCTACAACACACCCATGGTACACTGGCCTGAGTCAATGGTAGCTTATGAAGAAAAGACAAAGACACTTTTCTCACAAGATATCTTCGGCGGATTCGGAACCCTTGACGGCGCAATATTTGACGACGAAGTAGAATTCGGCAAATACTATTTAGACGAAACAACAAGATACTTTATTAATATTGTAGGAAAGTATGCGCAACAAGCAGTGCGTGCAATAGAAAAATTGGCTCCCCTTGAAATAAAAATGATTTGCCCGGACCACGGCCCGATTTGGAGAAAGAATCCTGAAAAAATTGTAGAGCTGTACACCAAACTTGCAAAGCAAGAAACTGAAAAAGGCGTAGTAATCATTTACGGTTCAATGTACGGCAACACAGAAAGAATGGCTGCAGCTGTAGCAAAGGGAGTAGCAGAAGGCGGCGTTACAAACATCAGAATGCACGACGTGTCAAAGACTCCTCAATCATACCTACTTGCAGACTGCTGGAAGTACAAGGGAGTAATCTTGGGCTCCTGCTCATACAACCACAACATATTCCCCACAATGGGATTTTTGTTAAGCGAACTTAAACATCAAAAGATGAAGAACAACGTTTGGGGATTCTTCGGATCCTACTCATGGAACGGCGGCGCAGTACGCGAATTTAAAAAGTGGGCAGAAGAATACAAGTGCAACATGATAGAAGATGTACCTGAAATCCAAGGCGCAGCAACAGAAGAACAACTTAAAGAACTTACTGAACTTGGAAGAGAAATGGCAAGAAGAGTGTTGGAAGACTAAATAATTTAAAGGACTCGCAATGAGTCCTTTTTTTGTTGGACTATCGGGGGCATTCCTAAGCATAGCAAAGCGTATAATGGGGACATTCCTCAAACGAACGAAGTGAGTGAAGAGGTGTGTCCCCCAGACGATGTGATGATAGTTATGTGTATATTGGGGGCATTCACCAGTCAAGCCTAACTTGACAGG
This sequence comes from uncultured Eubacteriales bacterium, assembly GCA_902488815.1. Lineage (GTDB taxonomy): Bacteria > Bacillota > Clostridia > Tissierellales > Peptoniphilaceae > KA00134. The sequence goes on from CABTXP010000001.1 coordinate 92,035, forward strand.
TGCAGGCGCGGCGCGTGTCCCCCGAAAAAGAAAGTAAATTTTTAGATAAGGTTAATTAACGACATAGAAAAAGGTTAAGTCGTTTATTGAGTTGCTGTTAAAAATAAGTTAGTTCTAAGGGGACACACCGCTTCGCGGAATGTCCCCAATTATAATCGTGTGCATCTGGGACTTCCCCAAGCATAGCAAAGCGTATAATGGGGACATTCGTGGAGTTGCTGAAAGCAACGCAACGTGTGTCCCCTAAACATGTGTTGATAGTCTAAACATACGTGGGTATAAATATGAGTGAAGGAAAACAAAAAAAAGCCTACCACCAACGTAGTTGAATTAATTACTGCAATAATTAATCTCATAATTGTTGGGATAGAGCTTTTAAAAATTTTCTGGGCGGGGCTGAAATAGCCTCTCCCTTACTTCACTTATATTATAGTGAATAGTGAATAATGAAATTAAAACAAGGGGAAAATAAAATGGTAATGGGAAGACCTAAATCGGAAAACCCGAAAAACATAAAAATAACCGTAAGATTAGACGAAACAACAGACGAAAAACTAACAAAAATAGCAGATAAACACAACACAACAAAAGCAAACTTTATAAGGAATTTACTATTAGAAGAAATAAAAAGACAAAAAATTTAAAAAAGTATTGCCGTCGTGCAAGCACTACTGTGCCATAAAGGCACAGTAAGAAAACATCTTACGAGTATGGCAAGAGAAAGGAAGATAAGGTGAACGATAAAGATAAAAGAGAAAGACAAAGAGAAGCGGATAAAAGATGGATTGAAAAGAATAAAGAACACAGAAGATATTTATCACAGAGAGGTGCGGCAAGGTCTTTTATAAGAAATCACGCAACTGAAGAAGATTTAAAAGAACTTGAAAAAATAATCGAAGAAAAAAACGAATTAATAGGATTGTCAACAGACAGCTTAACAAAAAAAGGAACGGAGTATCTTCAAACGCTTCCTGAAAAAGAAAGATTTGTAGCAGTAGAGCTATTAAAAAAATTAGTAATAGCGTGGGACCCGGACTTCACAAAATTAACTGAACAAGAGAAAAAAGAACTTGAAGAAGCTAAAGAAGATAAAGAATATTTTGACTTTAAAGACGTTTATAACGAATTAATGGACAAGTAAAAAAAGTTCTCGGGGACATTCCCCAGTCAAGCCGAGCTTGACAGGTATAGGTGCGACGTCTGTCCTCAAAAGAGCAAAACGTATAATGGGGACATTCGCCAGGCTTTAGCCGTGCGTGTGTCCCCTTTTTTTTATTTGTGACTTCCCTTTACTTTATTACTTCATAATCTCCTAATTAGACAATTTTTTTGTTTAGTAATAAGATTGTTCCATACTATTATTATTGAGGTGTTATATGAAATTAATGTGTGCCGGACCGACGGCTGTTAGAAGTTCATCTATAGAAGCGATGGGAAAGTTTCGCACCAATCCGGACTTGGATCCGGAGTATACAGTCTTTCACAGAAGTGTGGAAGAAAAGTATTCTCGTCTTCTACATACAAATAGAAGGTCGATTATAATGCTTGGCGAGGCCATTATGGGTCTTGAGGCGGCGGTTATTAACTTAATGGAAAAAGGAGACAAGGTTCTTGTTCTTTCCAACGGATTTTTCGGCGCAGGCTTTATGGACTATGTAAAGAGCTACGGCGGCGAAGGTGTTTTGTTTGAAGCAACCTACGACAAATCCTTTGACCTTAAAGAGTTGGAGGCCTTTGTGAACGAAAAAGGTCCCTTTAAACTTGCCACCATGGTTCACTGCGAAACTCCCACAGGTGTTACAAATGACGTGAAAAATATTTGTAAACTTTTAAAGTCAAAGGGCATGATGACAATTGTAGACGGCGTGTCTTCTGTCATGGGCGAGTACATTGACTTTGACAGCGCGAACATCGACATACTTATCGGCGGCACGCAAAAGGCGATTTCCGCACCTACAGGTCTTACTCTCCTCACTCTTTCACAGGCTGCGGAAGAAAAAATTGCATCTCGCAAGGAAATCACCGGATACTATATGAATTTAAAAAATTATTTAAGCTATGCAGGGGACTTCGACTTCCCTTACACTATGAACGAGAACTTGGTCTACGCATTGGACGCGGCTTTAACTGAAATAAGCAAGGAAGACTTTGAAGGCATACACGAAAAATTTGCAAATGCCGTGAGAAGCACCGTAAAGGAATGCGGCTTGGAGCTCTTTGCCAAAGAATGTCCATCAAACACTTTAACTGCTGTAGTCCTTCCCGAAAAAATTAAGGCTTCGGAATTTTTAGACAAGCTTAAAGAAAAAGGCTTTTTAATTTCCGGCTCCATGGGACATTTGAAGGACAGCTTAATAAGAATAGGTCACATGGGTAATAACAACAACTACTCTGACTTTGTAGAGATGTTTGAAGCAATGGACGAAGTTTTTAAAGACATGGGCTGTGAACTTAAAGGCTCTCTATGTGAGGCATTTAAAAATAATTTTAATAAATAAAAGTAATCTGGGGACATTCACCAGTCAAGCCGAGCTTGACAGGTGCAGGCGTGACGTGTGTCCCCTTAATGTTGTGTCGATAATTAAACTGACTTTATTGACAAAACAAATCGAAAAAATTGAGTCGTTTATTAAGTTTAATTTGAATTTAAAGATTGTTTATAGGGGACACACCTCTGCGAGGAATTTCCCCGATAACGCAAAAAGGATGCACATAGCATCCTTTTCTTTTTATCTAAATACAACTGTAAATTCATCTCCAATATTTTCTGTTTTAAGGACGGGTCTTCCATTTGAGTCCAACTTTCTCTTTCCTAAAACATTTGTTTCAAAGGTGTCTCTGTACATTTGAAATTTTACCTCACCTCTTAGGTCGTAAAATTCTTCCAAGCCCATGTCACTTGTCTCTTTGTACCCCTCTTTGCCCTTAGGAATAAAAAAGTATTCTGCCGAACTCTTGTCGGTGTCGTTTATCAAATTGTCAAAGGCAAAAACTATTTTTCTTCCGTCCGCAGCTGTGCCTATAAATTTATAACTTACGTTTTCTGAATTAATTTGAGGTCCTGTCGTTTCAATTCGAGGGTTAAATAAATTTACTATCATCTTTGCAATTTTATAATCTTCTTCGCCGGGAACGGTGAAGTTTTGCAAATATAGCTTCGTGTCCTTTGTAAGTTCATCCATAGAAATTTTAAATTCCAGCAAGGCTTTGTCCTCAATATCTCTAAAGTCTGCAAATTCTATTCCCAAAGTGATCTCTCCTTTAGACGGAATCTCTCTTTCCAATTTAAATTTCATCACATTGGATATTAGACCGTTTTCCATTTTATCTTCACCACTTTCAGATGTTTGAAGTCCGAAGTTTTTCCCGTTGACATAGATGTTGTTAATTATATATTCACTCTCATCACTCATATATTTCTCAGGATAGATGAGATTTAAATAGCCATACTTCCCGTCTATTGCCACGTCCTCAACTACAAAGGATATGTGATTTAATGTAACCGTCTCGTGTAAATTTACCGTGTATTTTTTTACATCGGAGGGGAGATTGTCCGCATTACTTAGCTCCACTCTTTCACTTGTAAAAAATTTTTCTATCATATTTGATATTTCTCCAATAACATTTTCCCTTGTCAAGGCGAAAATTCCCATGATAAGTACAAAGGCCGCCGCCAAACCTGCCACATACCTGCCTCTGTTTTTCTTCCCTTTAATATTAAATTCCTTTTTTATTTTTTCTATCTCAAATTTTGAAAGTTTTACATCGTCGTATTCAGTGGAAACATCGTTCAAATAGTCATATATTTCTCTGTCTTTCACTTTACTCCCTCCCCAAACTCTTTTTCTATTTTTCTTCTGCTCCTCTTAACTCGGCTGTATAGTGCATCCTTGCTCACACCTAATTTCTGCGCCATCTCGTCGTAAGTATAGCCTTCTATAAAAATAGCTTCGAAAAGTTTTCTGTCTTCTGGTGAGAGATATTTAAAAATTTCTTTTAACAGCACCCTGTCAAATTCATTTCCGGTGTAGCTGTTCTCATCTCTTATCTCTTCACGATTATTATGTCTTACCTCTCTTCTCAATGTGTCAATGGCTTTGTACCTTGCCACCGAGGCGCACCAATTTTTAAAAGAGGATCTTTTACAGTCATAGGAATCAATATTTTGCCAAACAGCCATTAATGTTTCATTTAAACACTCGTCCCAAAGGTCTGGAAAACTTTGAAGGACTCTTTTGATTACGCTTTTTAATATGCCTGAATAATTTTCTATTAAATCGGCTAAAGCTTTTTCATCTTTGTTTTTAAAGGAAGTAACTAATTTTTTCTCTTTCATTTTTTCTCCTCTCACTTATATATTCGAAAGCAGAGAAAAATTCTGTCAGATTAATATTATTAAATTTAAAAATATTCGCAAACAAAAAAAGCTAAGTCATTAATTGAGTTGATAATAGATTTATAGTTGGTGTTAAGGGGACACACCTCTGCGGGGCTTGTACCTGTCAAGCTCGGCTTGACTGGTGAATGTCCCCGATGAGCTTGATGTTGAGTGGGGACATTCGGAAGCATAGCGATAGCGGTGCGACCGTGTGTCCCCTAAGAATAATGTCGATATTTAAATTAACTTGATTGATGATTAAAAGAAAAAGACTTCGTCGTTAAAAGAGTTGATAGTAGATTTAAAGTTGATGTTAAGGGGACACACGTTCCGTTGCCGAAGGCAACTTCACGAATGTCCCCAATGACAAAGAATGTCCTCAATAACGCAAAAAAGGATGCACGTGGCATCCTTTCTTTTTATTATTTTAGTAGGAATTATTTTTCTTCAACCAACTTCCCTGCAAGGAATGTGGAGAGGGCGTTTATTATTAATACGATTACTATCAGTATCGTTCCTGTGGCAAAGGCCTTGTCTACATGAAGTCCTTCCGAGGAAAGTACATACATGTGCACGGCAAGGGTTCTGCCGGATTCTTTAAGTGATGTGGGGATTGATGTGGCGGCTCCGAAGGTGTATACCAGGGCTGCCGTTTCCCCTACTATTCTTCCTATGGCAAGGATGATCCCCGAAAGTATGCCGGGCATTGCTATGGGAAGTACAACTTTAAATATTGTGCGAAGCTTTCCCGCTCCTAAGGCAAAACTTCCTTCGCGTATATTGTTCTTCACACTCAGTAGGGCTTCTTCCGTGGCTCTTATGATGAGAGGTAAAATCATAATTGACACGGTAAGGATTCCCGCCCTTAGAGAGTAGCTCCACTGAAGTGAAAAAACGTAGAAAAGCATTCCGAAAAGTCCGTAGACTATGGAGGGTATGCCTGAGAGTGTTTGTGTTACCATTCGTATTATTTCAACAAATTTAGATCCCGTCTTTGAATACTCCACAAGGTAAAATCCCGTGAATATTCCAACAGGCGCCGCAATGAGTATTGAGGCTATGACAAGCTGCAATGTGCCTATAATTGCCGGAAACATTGACTGATTAGTCGCGTCAAATTTAAGTTCAAATATTTCCGGTGTGAGATGGGGTATGCCTCTTACAAATACATAGGCCATTATAAATATCAATGACAGAATTGTAAGTGCTGTACAGAGTTTTGTAAAAACTCTATATGACAGGACTTCCGCCTTTCTCGCCCTTGCGTTTTTGTCTTTAATTTTTGATTCAGTCTTTGTGACAGTTTTTCTCATAGAAGTATTTCCCTCTGTCAAATAATGTTTGTCATTTACATTTATTAATCTATTCACCTTGTCCGCTCCTCTTGTTAAATACATGGAAGCCGAAGTTTATTATCAAAATAAATATAAAGAGTATGCAAGCAGTGGCAACTAAGGCCTCCATGTGATCTCCCGCCGCATACGCCATGTCCATAACGACGTTGGTGGTAAGTGTACGCACGCCTTTAAGAGGATTGAAATTCATCTTCGGTTGATTTCCGGTGACAAGAATTACTGCCATGGTCTCGCCTATTGCTCTTCCCACGCCCAAGATGACTGAAGCCATGATGCCGCTTTTTGCCGCGGGAAGTATGACCTTCATCACACTTCTCTCGTGAGTTGCTCCCAAAGCCACAGAGGCTTCGTAATAACTTTTGGGCACGGCTCTTATGGCGCTTTCCGAAAGATTTATAATGGTTGGCAAAATCATTATGCCAAGTAATATACTTGCAGTTAAAATTGACATGCCCGTTCCGCCGAAGAGTGTTCTTATGACGGGAACAAGTACGATTAAAGCGAATAGACCGTAAACTATTGACGGCACTCCCGCCATTAGGTTGACTAAAGGTTTCAAAAATTTATATAATTTTTTGTCACAGTCAATAGCAAGGTAAGTGGCTGTCATTATGCCTATAGGTACACCGATTATTGCGGAAAAAAGTGTGATCTCTATACTTCCCATTATCATGGGTAGGATACCGAAACTCGGTGTTGTATTTGTAGGTGCCCATTTTGTACCGAAAATAAAGTTAAAGAGGCCATACCTTGAAATAAAGGGCAGGCCTCCTTCGAAGATAAAGTAACAAATTAATATTATTGAAATTACAGAAATCAGTGTGCAGATTAAAAAGAGCACTTCCATAGATTTTTCAAATAAATAATTCTTCTTCATCTTTTCTCCAATACTTTATTATTTAACTTCTTCCCAGTTTCTTAATTCTCCTGTAAAGATTTGTCTGATGTTGTCCATTGAAATGTCTTCAATAGAGTTTTCGTTGTTTACAATAACTGCTATACCGTCCATTGCAATAACTTCACTTGTAAGAGCTTCTTTTTCTTTGTCCTTAAGTTCTCTTGAAGCCATACCGATTTCAACCGCGCCTTCCATTGCCGCAGTCATACCTGCTGATGATCCTGTAGCTTGAATGTCCGCTTTGAATCCCGGGTTGTGTGCTTTGTATGCATCTACCAAGTTTTCCATAAGTGGAGTAACTGAAGTTGATCCGCCGATTGTCAGTGAGCCTTCCATGTTTGAAGGAGTGTAAGCACCGTTGTTGCCGTTTGAAACGTAGCCGTGATCTTCAGCAATCTTTTGTCCTTCTTCACTCATGATAAATGCAAGGAAGTCTTTGCCAAGGTCTGTAATTTTGTCTTCTCTGTATGCAATGTTAAAAGGTCTTGCAACAGCGTATTCTCCTGATTTAACTTTTTCAGCAGTAGCTTCATGGCCATCTACTTTAACAGCCTTAACTACGTCGCTAAGTGATCCTAAAGAAATGTAACCTATTGACGCTTCGTCTCCTGAAACAGTAGTTATAACTGCGTTAGTTGAGTTTTGAACTATTGCTTCGTCAAAAGTCTTGTCCACTTCTTCGCCGTTTTCTTTTTGAAGAACGCCTGTGATTTCAGTAAAGGCACCTCTTGTACCTGAACCGTCTTCTCTTGATACAACGTGAATTTCACCTGTCATACCTGCAGGTTCTTCTGTCTTTTTTTCTTTCGTTTCCGTTTTAGTTTCTTCTTTAGCAGGTGCATCATTTTTATTTCCGCACGCTACGCCGAACACTGCCAAAGCTACAACTAAAATAGCCAAAATAATTGATTTTCTTTTCATTTTCTACCTCCAATTTGTAGTATCATCATGTTAACTTGTCCTTGTAAAAAACAAATCTTTCAATTGTAAAGTTTGTGTAATATCGGCAAAATTTTTCATTTGATGAAAATAATTCAAATTATACCTCACATATATTAATAAAGTGGTAGAATAAAATAAAGGAGTGATAGAAATGTCATTAGATTTAAAAGGCACAAAGACAGCGGAAAACTTATTAAAGTCTTTTGCAGGGGAATCACAAGCAAACAGAAGATATACTTACTATGCAAAGCAAGCTGAAAAAGACGGCTATGTTCAAATTAGAAATATCTTCCAAGAAACAGCTGAAAACGAATCCGAACACGCTAAGAGATTTTTCAAATTCTTAGTAAAAGGCGGATACCAAGGTAAGGCAATTGAAATTACAGCAGGATATCCTGTTGCTCTTGACAAGACACCTGAAAACTTAAAGGCTGCAGCTGCAGGAGAAAACGAAGAACACTCAGATCTTTATCCTACATTTGCAAAAGTTGCAAAAGAAGAAGGCTTTGACGAAATCGCAAAAGTTTGGGAAGAAGTAGCTGAAGTAGAAGAAGCACACGAAAAGAGATACTTAAAACTCTTAAAGAACATTGAAGAAGGCAAAGTATTTAAGAGAGATGAAGTAGTTAGATGGAAATGTCTAAACTGCGGTTACATTCATGAAGGTAAAGAAGCACCTGAAGCATGTCCTGCATGTGCACATCCGCAAAAATACTTTGAACTGTTTGTTGAAACATATTAAGATTATTAAAGGAGAGGTTCGCCTCTCTTTTTTTTATCTCTTATTAGATAAAGTTTTACTTACCGGCTTACAATGATATAATATATGTAAAGAACAGGGCGTTACTTTTGTAACGTCTTTTATTTAATTTGTCTATGAAAGGTGATTGCTATGAAATATGAAAATTGGGAAAACCCCATGGGTGTTGATCCCGTCAATAAATTGTTAATACGTTTTTCAGTCCCTGCCATAATATCTTTTTTGGTAAGTGCTCTTTACAACATTGTAGACCAAATCTTTATCGGCCAAGGTGTGGGGATGCTTGGTAACGCGGCTACAAATGTAAGCTTTCCCATGAACAACCTTGCCCTTTCCATATGCCTTCTCTTGGGAGCGGGGGGAGCTGCAAGATACAGTCTCTCCTTGGGTGAAAGGGACTACGACAGAGCCGCCAAGTTTGCCGGCAATGTGGTAAGCTATGTAGTTATTTTTGCATTGATACTTGTAATAATAATAAGAGCAAACCTTGAGAGGCTTTTAATTTTATTCGGTGCAACGGAAAATGTCCTTCCCTATGCAAGGACCTATGCAGGCATAACTTCCTTAGGTCTTCCCTTCCTCATGTTTACCGTGGGATTCTCCGCAATTATAAGAGGTGACGGGGCCCCGAAGTTCGCCATGGTTTCAAACCTTGTGGGGGCGATTTTAAACACAATACTTGACCCCATATTTATTTTCGGATTTAACATGGGCATTGCCGGCGGTGCTTGGGCTACCGTTATAGGACAGTTTGCTTCCTTCTTGGTATGCCTTTACTACATTTGGCGAATTAAAAACGTAAATCTTACGAAGGAAAGTTTTACACCATCTTTAAGTGTCTTGGCAGACATGGCAAAATTAGGTTTCACTCCTCTTATCAATCAAATTTCCATGATGCTTTCTCAAATTGTTTTAAACAACACCCTCACATACTATGGTGCAATGAGTAAGTACGGCGAGGACATTCCCCTTGCAGTTGTAGGAGTTATTACAAAGGTAAATGTAATCTGCTTTTCATTTATCGTCGGCATATCCCAAGGCTCACAACCTATTACCGGCTTTAACTACGGAGCGAAACAATATGACCGCGTCAAGGCTACATTTAAGTTGGCGCTGAAGTATGTAATGATTATTTCCGTTACATTCTTTGCCATATTTCAAATTTTTCCGAGACAACTTCTCTCCATCTTCGGCAAAGGTTCGGAATTATTTTATGAATTCGGCGTGGCATACTTTAGAATTTTCTTATTTACAACAGTAATAAACGGCATTCAACCCTTGGGCTCCTTCTTCTTTACAAGTATAGGCAAGGCTAAAAAAGGAACCTTGGTATCTCTCACAAGACAAATTCTCTTTTTAATACCCTTGGTATATCTCTTTGCACGCCTCTTCGGCATTGAAGGCGTCCTCTACGCCGGTCCTATTGCCGACATTGCCGCTTGCACACTTGTAACATACTTGGTGCGTAAAGAAATGAAAGAAATTGATGCGCTCATGGCAGCGCAGGTGTAAGTGTGGTAGAATTTTCTCATGATGTATTTATTTGATTTAGACGGCACAATTGTAGATTCACAGGAGGGTATTACAAAAGGACTTACTTACGCCCTTAAAAAAATGGAGATGCCTCCCCTCCCCTACGAAAAACTTTTGGAGTTTATCGGCCCAAGTTTTGTGGACAGCTTCCCTCGAATGTTGGGGACAAATGAAGAGGAGACTAAGAGAATGATCTCCTGTTACAGAGAGTACTATGGCTCGCAGGGCAAAAAGGAGTTCACTCCTTATGAGGGCATTATCCCTATGATTAAGGACTTACACGAGAGGGGTGCGGAAATTTATATGGCCACGGCAAAGCCTGAAATTTTTGCAAAGTTTATGGCGCATGAAATGGGAATCGACAATTGCTTTAGAGAAATTGTAGGAGCACTACCTGGCTCTCGCCACGAAAAAGTAGATGTAATAAGAGAAGTGTTAAGAGATAAGACCTACGACGTAAATGACGTATACATGATCGGCGACAGAAGGTCCGACGTTGATGCGGGCAAGGTCTTCGGACTTAGAACAGTGGGAGTTAAGTACGGCTTTGCTCTTAAAGGCGAAATAGAATCTGCGGAGCCCGACTATATTTGCGACACTGTCAAAGACCTTTCACACCTTTTAAAGGAGCTTATTAAATGAAGAGAAATTTAATTTATATTCTTTCAATCTTAGGCGCGGTCGTAAGTACCCTTCTCTACTTTATAAAGGACATACCTCTCAAAGGCTCGGCCTTCGGAGAATACTATGCCTTTCCATTTATAATGCTTGTCTTCGGCATAATGATGGGCGCCATTTACAAAAACTTCGGCGGCAAGGAGAAGGGCGACCCTATATTTAAAGTACTTGTAGTTTCACTTATTGTATTAAATTTAATAAACATAGGACTTATTTTTATAAGATATTAAACTCGGGCTGCCGAGTTTTTTTATTTGGCACTAATAAGCGCATTATTCGCCACATCTCTTTCATATGTTATAATATTCTTGGAGGAATATATGAAAGATTATAGCGGTAGACAAATTATAGGACCTGTGATGGTAGGGCCCAGCTCCTCTCACACGGCAGGTGCTGTAAGAATTGCAAAGTGCGCGTCAAAAATTGTGGGAGATTTTGAGAGAGTGGAGTTCTATCTTCACGGCTCCTTTGCCAAGACCTACAAGGGACACGGCACGGACAAGGCTCTCCTTGCAGGAGTAATGGGTTTTAATCCGGACAGCGACGAAATAAAAGACGCCTATGAAATTGCAAAGAAACTAAATATAGAATACGAATTTAAAACTATAGAACTTGAAGATGCCCACCCGAACACCGTGGAGATAGTCTTTTATAAAGGCTGTGAGTTTCAAACGGTGACAGGTTCATCCCTTGGCGGCGGCACCTTTGTCATAACAAATATAGACGGCATTGACTTACACTACAACGGTGACTTCCCCGTTCTTCTCCTTCGTTACGAAGAGAGGCCGGGAGTTATTGCCAATGTTTCAAAAGTCCTTGCGGGAGTTAAGTTAAATATCGAGACCATTAACACACAAAAGGATCGCCTTACAAATCTTGTCACACTTACTATTGAAGTGGACAAAAACATTCCGGCGAACATTTTAAAAGCTATTGACGAGGCGGATATTTTCTTAACTACAAGGTATGTGGAGGTATAATGTTTAACACTCAAAATATTTTTATAAATTACTGTAAAGAAAAAGACATGAGGTTTCACGAAGTAGTTTTTGAGCTTGAACAAAAAGAATTCGGCGAAAATAGTGAAAGTTTTTTAAACTACTTACAGTGTATCTTGGATACTATGAAGGCCTCCGCCACAAAATCTCAAAGCGAAACACTCACCACAAGATTTAAAATGATTGACAGCTTTTCAAATAAAATGTTTGATTACTCAAAGAATAGTCCAATTGTGGGAGAAGATTTGGCAAGAGCAATGAGCTATGCCTTCTCCACATCGGAGGTCAATGCTTCCATGGGAAAAATCGTAGCGGCACCTACTGCAGGTGCATCGGGTATCATACCCGCCGTATTACTTTTTGCCAAGGAAAAATACGACTTTAGTGACGAGGTTTTAATACAAGGTTTACTTGCCTCAATAGGCGTGGGAAAATTTATCGGAAAGTACGGCAACTTTTCCGGCGCACAGGGAGGCTGTCAAGCCGAGACGGGAAGTGGAGCCGCCATGGCTGCAGGGGCAATGGTTGAAATGATTGGCGGCACACCGGAAGAAGTTTTTACCGCAGCATCCATTGCTCTTATAAATGTCTTAGGCCTTGTCTGCGATCCCATTGCAGGCCTTGTGGAGTACCCCTGTACCTTCAGAAATGCATCGGGCATGATGAACGCACTTATTTCAAGTGACATGGCACTTGCAGGCATTCGTTCCGTAGTTCCCTTTGAAGAAGTGGTGCAAGCCATGAATGAAGTGGGAAGTTTAATGGACGAAGACTTGAGAGAGACGGGTATAGGCGGTCTTGCAGGTACCAAGACGGGTATTAGAATCAGGAAGGAATTTTTAGGTGAATAATATGAATACAGTCTTAGTTGTAGACGATGAACAGGCTATTGCCGATATAATTAAATTTAATTTGGAAAGAGAGGGCTATGAAGTCTTGACTGCAAAGGACGGAAGAGACGCCCTTAACACTTTGGAAGAAAATTCAGTGAACCTTGTCCTATTGGACGTAATGATGCCTGAAATGGACGGCTTCACTTGTCTTAAAGAGATAAGAAAGGACTCGAAGGTTCCCGTTATAATGCTCACGGCAAAAGAAGAAGAGGTGGACAAAGTCCTTGGCCTTGAACTCGGTGCAGACGACTATGTGGTTAAGCCCTTCTCCATGCGTGAATTAATAGCAAGAGTTAAGGCCAACCTTCGCCGCAGAGAATTTGAAAACGAAGAAAATCGCGAAGCGGAATCTATCACGGCGGGCGATCTTTTAATCGACCTTAACAAGTATGAAGTGCAAAAAAACGGCAAGGTATTGGACCTTACCTTGAGAGAGTACGAGCTCCTACTCTTCCTTGCAAAGAGTCCGGACCAAATTTTTTCAAGGGAAGAGCTTTTGGAAAAAGTTTGGGGGTACGACTACTACGGCGACATCAGAACGGTTGATGTAACTGTGAGAAGACTTAGAGAAAAAGTGGAAGACAAAGACAAAGATTTTAAATATATTTTAACCAAGAGAGGAGTAGGCTACTACTTCGGAGGATGAGATGTTTCAAAGTATAAAGTGGAGAATAATAATTATATATTTTATCCTTGTCCTGATTTCAATGGGCATAGTAGGGAGTTTTATCATTTCAAGGCTTGAGACCACACAGATAGACTCCCTATCTTCAAATATGGACACGCAAGTGGAGTCTATAATAAACGCTTCCGAGTATCTCCACGACGACAGCTGGTCAAAGGAAGCATTTAAAATTGACAACACTTTTAAGAGCTGGGGCCTGTCCTTCGGCGAAGTTGTAATTGCCATTGAAAATCAAAAGACACCAACCATTGTTGCAGTGTCAAATGAAGGCTTGGACACCGTAATGGGGCTAAACGCCTTTACATATAAAAATTTGCGCCCGGATTTAATTACCCAGGCCTTTCAAGGTGAAAAAGCGGAAGGTATAGTTGAGGACGAAAACACGGGCAATGTAGACAGGCACCTTGCCACACCTGTCATTTCAGACACGGGAGATGTGGAAGGAGTCTTTTACATGATAGGCTCACTTAACTCCGCCTTTAAAGTTGTAAAGGACGCAAAGAGAATTCTTTCAGGGGCAACACTTATTGCCCTTGGCATAACAACTGTACTTGGATTTGTAATCGCCCTTTCAATTACAAGACCTATTGTAGATCTTACCAAGGTCACAAAAGAGATGGCAAAGGGTAACTTTGACCAAAAAGTAGAAGTCACAAGTAACGACGAAATCGGCCAGTTAGGGAGCATGTTTAACTACCTGACTGACGAATTAAAAGACACCATTTACAAAATGGACTTGGAAAAAAGTAAATTGGACACCATCTTCAACTACATGGCTGAAGGTGTTATTGCCGTGGGAAGAAACGGAATACTCATCCACGCAAACCCCATTGCCAAGAGAATATTGGGCATAAATCAGGAAGCTATAGGCAAGCCCTTTAACCTTTCTGACATTAATATAAATTCATTAAACTACGACAACATCTCCACTTTAAGCGGCACCTCCGCCTTGGAACTTGAATACAGTTATTACAACATAAAGTACGCCCCTTATAAAAGCGACCAAGGTCACTTTACAGGCCTTATTGTCGTGCTACAAGATGCGACGAAGGATCACCAACTTGAAAAGATGCGTAAGGAATTTGTTGCAAATGTAAGTCACGAATTAAAGACTCCCATTACCACAATTAAGTCCTACACCGAGACAATGTTGGAAAACGACATGGACAAGAGAAGCATGTTAAACTTCTTGGAAGTTATTTACAGAGAGAACCACCGCATGGAAAGACTTGTTCGCGACCTTTTACAACTTTCAAACGTGGACTATGGCGCTCTCACATTAAACTTAGTAAACGTGAAGACACGTGAACTTATAGAAAATGCACGGAATGCAATGGAATTAATGGCAAGAGAAAAATCTCAAAAGATTTTAATCGACGTGCCCAAAGACATTCCACCTATTAAGGCGGACCCCTCCTTTGCGGAGCAGGTTATGATTAACATTGTTTCAAATGCAGTTAAATATACGGGAAACACAGGCGTCATTGAAATCACGGCAAGATACAGATTCGGACGAGTAATAATAACTGTAAGCGACAACGGCATCGGCATTCCCAAAAAAGATTTAAACAGAATATTTGAAAGATTTTACAGAGTGGAAAAAGGTCGCTCAAGAGAAATGGGCGGCACCGGCCTCGGTCTTTCCATTGCCAAGGAAATGATGGAGCTTATGAACGGCAAAATCACTCTTAAATCCGAATTTAAAAAAGGCACAACTGTCACCCTTGAATTTTTAGGAGGCACAAATGAAGAACAGGCGTGATATTTTTTACAATATACTCCTTACAGCATTAATAGCCTCTACAATATTTTTGGCGTCAAAAATTTGGCTTGAACTGCCTCAGTTTAAAAAATCGAAGGTCCCGGCACCTGAAAAAATTGTAACGGAAGAGAGCTTTACCAAAATTCTTCGCCCTGACAGAATTATTGTAAACACGGGAGAAAAAAATCACTATGTACTTCACAACTCCTATGACTATTTTTTAAAAAACATAGATTTTTTCAAGGGAATTATTTTGGCTCTAAGGGAAGAGTCAATGGAGGAGATTAACGAGGAGACCTATGCTCAACTTATGAACTCCCCTTCCATAGTTTTAAGCTTTCATCGCGAGTTGAACTCCCGTATATTTTTAAACCTTATCGACTCGGAAGAAAAGAAAAAGGACATTAAGGAAACAAATTCCGTGGACTTTCAAGAGATTTACATAGCAAGGGACAACTTTGTCTGCATTAAAAACAAGTCGGGACACTTTGTCATTAAAGACCTATACTTCGACTTTAACTTGGACAGCTACCTTGACAAGGTTTCAAAGGAATCACTCCCCAAGTATGAAAGCCTTTACGAAAAGTACGGCACCGTGTCTGAAATTTTTTATCCCGAAGGATATTTTTTAATCAATCAAAACGTAATATACAAAAATGTCTTGGCGGATTTGGAAAGACAATACATTAACGACCTGGCAGTGAGATTTCTCTCTACAAATATAGAGTATGTAAAGGAAATAAGAGAAGATGATGCGGTGACCATGGTCTACGGCCTAAGGTCCCTTCGCATTAAAGAAGACGGGGAACTTTTTTACACAAATTCGGAAGAATACAAGAAGGAAAGTCCCAACTACTACAAGTCAATTGAAAGTTGTGTAAACTTTATCAGTCGTATATCCGGCCTTGACTCGGACATTTATATTTCCGACTCGGTACCTATAAAAGACAAGGACCGTGAAGGCTATAAAATTTCCTTTAACTTCAGACAGGACTCCATTCCCATAAGCCTTATAGAAGGTGAAAACTATATAGAGGTGGAAGTCTTTAACGACCACATAAAAAGTTACAGAGAGTTTTACAGAAGGCCCGGGGAAAATCCCTCCAACGAGCCGGAAAAACTTACGCCTGTAAGTATAGAGACTATATTTGAATCCTATATGAAGTACAAACACCTTCCTATAGAAGTTGAAACTTACAAGGAGCAGTTTGACGACTTTGTAAAGTCAATAGACTACATGCACCTCACCTACTTGGACTCAAAAGAGGCGGAAGGAGAAAATTTGTTAAAGGTTTCAATTGAAGTGGATATAGATAACAGCAGAATATACTTTGACCCGACGTCGGGAGAAGTGCTGCCGGAGGACAAATGAATCGGAAAAAGACGAGGATAATACTCCTTTCAATTTTAATAATTACAAATATAATTCTCCTTGGCATTTACTTGACCACGGAGAAAAAATTAAATAACAGGGACACAAAGGAATTTGCACGGGAGACGGTAAATATTTTAAAGGAACACAAGATCACAGTGTCCACACCAATACCCATAAAGAAAAAACCTCTCAAATCTCTCCGCGTGGAGTTTGAGTCCATAGATCCCGAGACCTTAAACGACAGGTTTTTTGAAGGAGAAGGACAAATCGAAACACCTTCCCGCAACAAGGTGGAAATTCAAAATTCAAATGAATTTATAACGGTAATAAACGACAAGAGAATCCTCTACGAAAATACCGGTGTGAAAAAAGGGGAAGGAAAAATTGAAAAGGACGATGCGGAGTTTTACTGTCTCAGATTTTTAAAAGAAAAAGGCTACGACACAAAGGACATGTCCCCCGCCATCGTTGAAGAAGATCAGGGCAAGTTCTATGTGAATTTTTACAAAAAATACAAAGACAAGGTCTTGGAAAAGTCCTTTACCAACTTTACCTTGGATGAAAAAGGCATTAAGACCATGGACCGACTTTGGCTAAATGTAATAGAAGAAGGCTCTCTTAAAATACATATATGGCCCGCATCAAAGGCACTTCTCTCCCTAATCTCAAATGAAGATTACGAGGGCAAGGAGATAGTGGACATAAATATGTGCTGGTACTTTGACCCGGAAGCCCAAGGATATGTAGAAGACATAACCAAAGCTAAGCAGGGACGTGCCATACCTGCATGGCGCATAGTATTTTCCGACGGAGAAAGTACAATAGTCGAAGGCTATTAGTATGTGCTATAATATGTTCTTTAGGAGGAAAAATGAACAACAAACCCATTATAGGGGTGACACCCCTTTACAATAAGAGACTTGATACAATATGGATTTTAAATCACTACTTTGATTTAATAAATATGGCGGGAGGCATACCTCTTATGCTCCCCTTTCAAACCACGGAAGACGCTGACATGGAAAAACTTCTCTCCCTTTTAAACGGAGTCCTCTTTACAGGAGGTCAAGACGTGGATCCGAAGTACTACAAGGAAGAGCCGGCACCGGAGCTTAAAGAGACTTGTCCTGTGAGAGACGAATTTGAGTGGCGCTTTTTGGACAAGGTGTTGGAGACGGACATACCCGTCCTATTTATCTGCAGGGGTATGCAGCTTTTAAATGTAAAAAAAGGCGGCACCCTTTACCAGGACTTAAATACCTATTACAAAGGCGTGACCCTTGAGCACTCAACAGGAGATGAAAAGGCGTTAGAACTTGTTCACAGCGTCAAGTACCAAGGCGGATCCAAATTCGACTCCCTCTTTGACAAGGAATTTAAAGTAAACTCCCTTCACCATCAAGGGATAAAGGATTTGGGTAGAGACCTTCACGTCAATCTCTTGTCAGATGACAACATAGTGGAAGGGGTAGAGCTTACAGACAGAACCTTCGGCATGGGACTGCAGTTCCATCCGGAACTGATCTACGACAAGTCCGAAACGGTTAAGAGACTTATAGGAGAATTTATAAGTAAGGCAAAGGAATACAAATGACATACGAATTGGGAATCTTAGGTGGCATGGGTACCTTTGCCACCACAGTGTTTTTTGAAAGATTATACAATTTAACAAATGCAAAAAAAGACCAGGACCACATAAACGCCCTGATACTTAATCACGCCACGATGCCCGACCGCACCGAGGCAATTTTAAAAGGCGGCGAAAAATTTTTAGAAGCCGTAAGAGGAGACTTTGAAATATTTAACCGGGCAAAGGTAAAGTACATTGTCATCCCCTGCAACACCTCTCACTACTTTATAGACGAGATGGAAAAAATGGCGGAGGCGGAGATAATAAACATGCCCTACGAAACGGTAAAATTTGCCAAAGAAAAAGGCAAGGACCTAATGCTCTTTGCCACCGCAGGTACGGTAAAGGGCAAAGTCTATGAAAGATACGCCGACGAACTTCAAATTCCCCTTCACTACCCGACGGAAGCCGAAGAAAAAATTATAATGGACACCATTTACAAAGTAAAAGAGACCGGGGACTTAAACTACCCCGAATTTCAAAAACTGATAGACAAGTATAAAGATAAATACACCCTAATCATGGGATGCACCGAGCTTTCCCTTTTGGACTACGGCGACTCCGTAGATGCAATGGATGTACTCATCAAAAAGACATTGGAAAAGTGTGGTAAATTATGAGAGAATTTTTGCCCGTAATATTGGGGACTGACATAAACGCCTACGGCGTGGCAAGAGCATTTCACGAAGGCTATGGAGTAACATCAATTTGCCTTGGCAGGAAGGCCCTTACCGATACGAAAAATTCCAAAATATGTGAAGTGAAAGTGAGAGAAGACTTTGAAGATGAAAAAGTCTTTATGGAAACACTTTTAGGCTTACGAGAAGAAAAAAAGGACATACCCTTGATCCTAATCTCCTGCTCCGACGGTTACACATCTTTAATCACGAAGAACGAAGAAGAACTAAAAGAGCACTATTTGTTTAACTACATCACTCCCGCCATGCAGGAAGAATTGGAAAACAAAAAAGACTTTTACAACATTTGTGAGAAGTACGGACTGCCCTATCCCAAGACGGAAATCATAACGCCTTTAAACAAAGACGGCTATAAGACAGCGCTTAATTTTCCCGTGGCACTTAAGCCCAATGACAGCATCGAGTATGTGAACATACACTTTGAAGGCAAGAAAAAGGCCTACAAGATAAAGGACGAAGAAGAATTAAGAGAAGTCATAGAGAAGATTTACTCAAACGGCTACACAGGAGAGTTAATTGCCCAGGACTTTATCCCGGGAGACACCTCGGCAATGTATGTCCTTAACGCCTATGTAAATCGCAAAGGGGAAGTCAAGATGATGTGCCTCGGCAAGTGTCTCCTTGACGAAGTACTGCCCTTAAACATCGGCAACTACAATGCCCTTATGACCATGGGAGACGAAGAAATCTATAAGACCTATGAAAAATTTTTAAAAGACATAGGCTATAGAGGTTTTGCAAACTTCGACTTAAAATACGACGCAAGAGACGGCAAGTACAAAGTATTTGAAATAAATATAAGACAGGGAAGATCCAGCTACTATATGAACGCCGGCGGAGTAAACTTCGTCACTTACTTGGTAGACGATTTACTTGAGAAGCCGGACAAGCCTTGTCACTACGCCTATGACAAAGGCCTGTGGCTCTACGTGGACCCGTCAGTCCTTAAGAAGTACGTCGCAAAAAGCGACCGCCCCTTGGCGGAAGAAATACTAAAAAAAGGCTACACATTCACTCAGTGGTACAGCAAGGACAAAAACCTTTACAGATACATGATGTACATGAGAAGACGCCTCTCCACAATAAAATACTACAAGATATACGGATAAAACATATGGGGACAAGAGATATAGGGGACATTCCTCGAAAAGCTTTAGCTTTGAGAGGTGTGTCCCCTAAATAATGTGTGTCCCCAATATAAATAATTCCCCTCCCAAACAAAAAAAAGCTACCGAATTATCGATAGCTTTTATTTATTTACTTGTCATATACAAAGGTTGAGCCTGTTACTTCAAACCAGGTTTCGTCTTTGCCGTTTCCCTTGCGTTCATAGTTGTGGCCGTTGGTTGCTTCTACTACAGGGTAGTATGCCCAGTGGCTCTTGTCTATGTCGGTGTAGTTTATAATTTTGTTTAAGTTATGATCTATATAGTCTTCGTCTGCAAAGCGGTTTAACATACGGTTGGTTATTGTCACTACTTCTCCGCGTGTGATGGGTTGGTCCGGTCTGAAGCTTCCGTCGGGATAGCCTGTTATCCATCCGGCTTCCGTCGCTTTTTGAATTACAGCATATGCCCAGTGACTGCTGTCCACGTCTGTAAATGTTTTATTGCCTTCGCCTATATTTGCAAAACGTGTCGCCATTGCCGCAAATTCCGCTCTCGTTATATTGGCATAGGGTCTGAAGTTGCCGTCCGGATATCCCTTTACCATCTTCAAGTTGCTCATATAACTTATTGCAGTTACCGACCATAGGTCGTCTGCTACGTCTTTGTAGTCGCGGCTGTATATCATTCCCTTTTGAGGTCTTTCACTTAATAGTCTTGAGAGCATTACTGTCACTTCTTGACGTGACATTTGATTGTCCGGTCTGAAGGTTTGATCTTTGTAACCGATCATGTATTGCGCGTGGTCTTTAATATTTAGAAGAGGTGTTGCTGTAGGTTTAAAGTAGAAATAAATTTTTCCCGGTTCCTCAGGCTTCTTTGGCTCCGGCTTTGCTTCCCATTGTGCGTAAACAATGATGTCATCTTCTATTACAACACCCGGTTTAAACTCTGTGCCCTTGCCGTCTTTTTGAGTGTTCCATCCCTTGAAAGTATAACCTTCTCTTACAGGGTCGGTTGGAAAATCTTCTAATTTACTCTTTTCTAATAATAAAAATGCATCATGAATCGGATTCTCTGTGTCGTAATTTTTATCAAATATTACTTCCTTAAATACGATTAAATTGACATCATCATTATTTAGAGGATGATCGTACTTAGTGCCCGGATGAGATGTTGATGCGTATAAAAGTTTAACAAAATCATCCTTTGTGCTTGGTGGCGTAAAGGTTTGGAAAGCCTTGTTATTTTTAAATATAGTTGTTGCATCTGTATTTATATTATAGTAATAATCTTTTGCTGTCGGCGGTTGTACCAAACCCCCCGTGGAGCCGTCGTCATATTCCGGCATATAAGCGTGAAGATTACTATATATTGCACCGCCGTGACCTAATTCTCCGACTGCTTGGTTTCCATCAAAAATAGTATTATTGATGACTTTTAACAAGCCGTGGGTTTCATCTACGGAAATAGCGCCGCCGGATTTGTCCGCCTTGTTTCCGATAAATGTGCAACCGTCCACCGTGACAACTCCGTCATCAGCTAATCTTGTATTTACGTAAATGGCTCCGCCGTGGCCCAAATTCTCAGGTGTGCCTTCCGGATCTACAGGTTCTTCTGATTTAACAGCTTCATTGCCTGTAAAAGTTGTTTTTTCTATGGCCATGGTATTACTCGTCCAGATGCCGCCGCCGTAATAAGCTTTATTTTCTTTAAACTCAGCATTTTTAAAGTTCAAGCTACCGCCTTGGTTAGTTAAGCACACTCCTCCACCGGATCTCGCTTCGTTTTTATACAGTTTCGCACTGTCAACGGTTAGAGTTTCACCGACAGGTAAACTTGAATAAATACCGCCGCCGAAGTTTGCGACGTTCTCTTGAATCACGACACCGCCAATTTTTGCCTTGGGCGAGGTGAGATAGATGCCGCCGCCATAGGCTGCTTCATTCTCTTGAATAACAACGCCGCCTATATTTGTATTATTTGAGCTGACACGAATACCTCCACCGAAATTTGCACTATTTTTTTCGATAGTTCCGGATGTGAGATTACAAGTAGGCATCCCGTATTTACTTCCCCAAGCATAAATGCCTCCTCCTCTTTCGGCCTCATTCTCTGAAATAACACCGTTGCCTTCCATAATAAATTCGCTGTCATATACGGCTGTTACGCCTCCGCCATATTTTCCTTGATTTTTAGAAACTTGTCCGCCTGAAAGTTTGACTTTTGAGTTACCTGCGCAATAAACTCCACCGCCGGCATAGGACGCGGTGTTTTCATAGATTTCTCCACCTGTAATATCAAGGTTTGCGTTATTGCTCGTGGAAATACCTCCTCCGTTCCTCGCGATGTTTTGATATATTTTACCGCCGTTAATTACAGCTTTTCCTTGTAGAACAATTGCTCCACCGTTTCCTGACGGTACTTTATTATCATGGATTTCTCCACCGTTAATGGTCAAGGTTCCCTTGCCGATATAGCAAATGGCACCACCATTATCTGTGGCTTCATTATTTCTAATTTCGCCGCCGTTGATTGTGACATTGCCTACATCTTGGCAAAAAATAGCACCGCCATTGTCACCTTTTCCGTTTTGCAAAACGGTACCCTTGTTGATAGTCAGGTCGGTAGGATTTTTTTCACTCCCATCCACCCAAAGCAGACGATTTTCATTGTTCCCGTCAATAATAACATTTTCCACGGTGAGATTAGCCCCGTTGACAATATCAAATACTCTATCGTTTACTAAATTTTTCGCCTTGATGGTCCTGGGGCTCGCCGGGTCCTTACTTGTTAATGTGGCAGTACCGTAAGGAAAGCCGAACTGAGTGTATTCCGATAAGTCAATGTCCTTGTTTACCTGAAGGACAAAATCGTATCTTGAGCCGTCGTTCGTAAGCTCATACATTTTGTTGAGCGCCTGAATTAAAGTGTCGTAGTCATCGACCTTTACACCATCTTTAATAAGAGTGATGGTCTTTTCTTCACCATTACCGGATCTTAAAACAGGTCCTCGTCTTACCGACTGTAATTTCGGCGATGAAAGGGGTTCTTGTTTTAGTTCTCCACTTTTTAGTTCAATAATTTGATTTTCAGCAGGTGCTTCCGGCGTGTCTGTATCTATTGCCGCCTTTTCATAATTTTCAGTATCTCCATTAATTATCAGACCTTCCGAAGCAAATGCATTTACCGGACTTCCTGAAAATAATATTATCCATGCAAGAATAATTGCTGTAACAAATTTAAAACTTTCTTTTTTTATAATATTCATATATGCCTCCTCATACCTTCATTATACAGAACATTCTATCTATTACCACCTGTTTTGTGTATTTTGTTGACATTTTACAAAGTTTCTGTGAATATCCCCAATGGGATTACTCCCTCAAAAAACATACCGCCCTTAGTTTTTATATTAATTTCTATGATATAATTTAATAAAATGATAAAGGGATGAATTTTATGTACATCGACTATTTTTGGGCTAAAAAAGATGACAAACAAGGCGAGTTTAAGTGGCTTCCTCTTTCCGTACATTTACAGGACACAAAGGCAGTTGCAGACCGTCTGTGGAATCTTTGGCTAAGCGACAGTGCAAAAAATTTGATTACAAATTCCCTAAGCGTTAAAGATGAAGAAGCTGCAAAAAACTTACTCACTTTTTTGGCGTCAGTTCACGACATCGGCAAGGCGACTCCCGCCTTTCAAACTAAACCCGGCTTCAACAATTCTTCGGATTTAGACAGTTCCCTCTTGGAAAAATTAGAATCAATCGGATTTTCTGACATAAAAGATTTAAAACTCACTGATATTAAAGCCTCACATCACACTGTTGCGGGGCAATTTTTGTTGCAAAAATTCGGCGTGGGATCCGACATTTCTTCCATTATCGGCGCCCATCACGGCACTGCTGTAGACTCGGAAACTAAAATTTCAAATCAAATCGCCTACAAAAAGAATTACTACCAGTCTGAAGATGAAGGTTCGGAAATTTATAAAAAATGGGACTTGGCTCAAAGGCAAATTTTTGAATCCGCCCTTGCTGAAAATAATTTTAAATCTGCAGCAGATCTCCCCAAGGCTGCTCTTACGGCTCAAGTTCTCCTCACAGGCCTAATAATAATGGCGGACTGGATTTCAAGTAACGAAGAATACTTTCCCCTTATAAATATTTACGAAGACAAAATCTTCGACAGAGATAAGAGAACTGAATATGGCTGGAGCAAATGGTCTCATAATTTTAAAAATCAAAACTACAAGTGGGAGCCTTTTGAAAGATACGGCATAGACGAAATTTACAAAGACAGATTCGGCTTCCCTCCCTATCCTTTGCAAAGAGAGTTTTCGGAAATTGTTCAAGGTATTAAAGACCCCGGCATTGTAATTTTGGAAGCGCCTATGGGTATCGGCAAGACTGAAGCTTCTTTAGTAGCCGTGGAACAACTTGCCGCCAAGGACAAGTTAGGCGGAATGTTTTTCGGCCTTCCCACTCAAGCCACGTCCAACGGAATTTTCCCAAGGATAAAGGAGTGGCTTGAATCTATGCAAGACGAGGATGACGAAAACTTTTCTCTAAGGCTGAAGCACGGCAAGGCCGCCTTAAACGACGTCTTTAATTCCATTGCAAAAAACGTGGACACGGACAATCCGGAGGGAGCGAAGGACGGCGCCGTCTTTGTAAACTCGTGGTTCTCCGGCAAAAAGACTTCAAACTTGGACGAGTTTATCGTGGGCACTGTAGATCAATTTTTGCTCCTCTCCTTAAAACAAAAGCATCTGTTTTTAAGGCACTTGGGCTTTGCAAACAAGGTCATGGTCTTGGACGAAGTGCACGCCTATGATTCTTTCATGTCCCAGTATCTCTACCAATCCCTAAGATGGATGGGTGCATACAAGGTGCCGGTGATTCTTCTCTCTGCAACTTTGCCTTACAACAAAAGAGTTGACATTGTAGAGAACTATTTAAAAGGCAGGGGTTATAAAAAGAAAGAGTTTACATATCCTGAAGGCGGCATTTCAAAAGACGCCTATCCTTTAATCACCTATACCGATGGAAGCTCAATTAAAGAAAAAATTTTAACAGTTGATGAAAATAAAACCGTGTCCGTGGAAAGGCTCAATGAGGATGAACTCTACCAAAAGATTGAGGAATTTTCAAAAATCGGCGGCGCAGTTGGCGTAATTGTAAACACGGTTAAAAGGTCTCAGGAGATAGCTGAAGTCCTTATAGAAAAATACGGCGAGAACGCTGTTGAGTTAATTCACTCATCTTTTATCGCGACAAAAAGAGTTGCAAAAGAAAACCTACTTATGAATACAATCGGCAAAGGAAAAAAACGCCCCGACTTTAAAATAATCGTCGGCACACAGGTCTTGGAACAGTCCTTGGATATAGATTTTGACGTGATGATAACGGACCTTTGCCCCATAGACTTGTTGATTCAAAGAATCGGCAGGCTTCACAGACATAAGATTGAAAGGCCGAAAGGTTTCGAAAAGCCCAAGGTATATGTCTTAGGCACAAGTGATGAGTTGGAGTTTCAAAAAGGAAGTGTCGCCGTCTACGGCGGCTACCTCCTTGCAAGAACTCAGTATTATTTAAAGGACAAAATAGTAATACCGAAAGACATTTCCCCCTTGGTGCAAAAAGTTTACGGCGACGAAGTACTAAAGTTAAGTGACGAAGTATGGAGCATTTACGGCGAAATGAAATCAAAATTTGAATCGGACCTTGCGGGAAAAATAGACAGAGCACAAAAATTTAAAATAGGAAATCCGTCAACTAAAATCAAAGAGGCGGCATCCCTTTACAACAACGGCTCAAGCCTAATGGGTTGGACCGAAAATTATGTAGTGGACGGCATAAGCGGAGGAAGTTTAGGCGGAGAAGAGCGCGGTGTTGCACAGGTGAGAGACTCGGACGAAACAGTTGAAGTAATCGCCGTTAAAAAATCGAAAGAAGGCTACTCCATCTTCGGCGAAGACATAGACATAAAAGACAGAATAGATGAGTTTGAAATTTCAAAAAAACTTGCCGGAGAGACTTTGAAGCTTCCAAGGCTTCTTCTCAAGAAATATAATATATTAAAGACTATAAAATTTTTGGAAAAATACAACGTGAAGTATTTAAGTAAGTGGCAAAAACAACCTTGGCTCAAGGGCTCCTTGGGAATAATATTCGACGAAAACAATGAATTTATTATTGAGGGCATTAAGCTAAGGTATGATGAAAAATTAGGATTAATATATGAAAGGGTGTGAGCTGTGGGAGAATTTAATTTATTAACGGAACCTTGGATCTCGGTTATTACCGACGACAGAGGCAAGACGGAAGAAGTGTCCCTAATAGACGTCTTTAAAAATGCCGACAAGTACATATCTTTGGCGGGAGACATGAAGGCACAGGACTTTGCCGTAATGAGAGTGCTTTTGTCCGTGCTTCATACGGTCTTCTCAAGGTTTGATTCGGATGGAAATCCATACGATTCTTTGGAGCTTGATGAAAAGTTCATGCAAAAGGCCGAGGTGGATGAAGACGACGAGGAAGATTATTTAGATGACTTGACAAATACGTGGATAAAAATTTGGCAAGCAGGAAAATTCCCGGACATTATTGAAACGTATTTGGAAAAGTGGAAAGACAGGTTCTACTTGTATGACGACAAGTACCCCTTCTTCCAAGTTACGGCAAAAGATTTTGAAGGAGAAAAGTACAGTTCAAAGGGAAGTCCTGTGCAAGGCAAAAATATTAATCGCCTGATTTCCGAAAGCGGAAACAAAATTTCCCTCTTCTCGCCTAAAAAAGACATTAAAGACAACAAAAATGTCTTAAGTGACAGCGAAGCTACAAGATGGATATTGACCTTCCAACAATACACGGGACTATCGGACAAGGCACGGTTTACAAAAGATAAGTACAAGGCATCAAAGGGATGGCTCTTCGACCTTGGCGGCGTCTACTTGGAAGGCAACAATCTCTTCGAGACACTGTGGCTCAACTGTATTTTAGTTCATCCTAAAGAGGAGTACAGACTAACAGTTGAAAGACCTTGCTGGGAACATTCCCCCGAGGAAAATATTAAAACATATTTTGAAAAACCTGTAATCGACAATATTTCCGAATTATATACCAATTGGTCAAGGGCGATTTATATTGAGCCTAAAGAAAAAAACAGCGAGGCATTTGCAATAAGGATTGTAAAACTTCCCGACACAATTCACGAAGACAACTTCATGGAACCAATGACTATATGGAGGTTTAATGAATCTGGAGACAACAAAGGCAAGTACACTCCAAGAAAGCATAGAATAAATCAATCTCTTTGGAGATCCTTCGGCCTTATTGCCTTTTCAGATTCGGGGCCCAATGTAGAAATACCCGGCATTATCAAGTGGTTTGACAAAGTTGTGAAGATAATCGGAGACAGAAAAGTAGGCATAAGTATTATCAGTATGGAAGACGACGGCAACGCAACGTCATGGGTGCCGACTGATGAAATATACGACAGCCTCTATGTTGGAGACTTTATCCTTACGGACAATGACAAGGAAGGCTGGACAATTCGTGTAAACGAAGTAATAGACCTCACCAAAAAAATAGTCGAAAAGAATTTCAGATACTTTGTATCACAGGTAAAAGAAATCAGAAATCTTAAATCAAAGAGCGGCTTTGAAAGTCAAAAAGTTGAGGAGCTTTACTTTAAAATCGACAAGCCCTTTAGAGATTGGATAGGCTCTATAAAGGACGATGATGATAAAGACGAAAAGATTCGTGAGTGGAAGACGACTCTTAAAAAATTAACATTTGAAGCTGCCGACGAAATAATCGGAGCGGGAGACAACAGAGACCTATTCGGAATAGAAAAAGACGGCAAAATATTAAACATCTCAACTGCGGACAACAGTTTCAGATACTTTGTAAGGAAGGAATTAGAATAGAGGTGAAAAATGGAAGACAAAAAAGTAAGTGTGTATGGAACAACTTTAAAAATTATTTCTCAAATGGAAAATCTAATTGCCACCTCGTCAGGCAAAGCCATCCTTGCCAACATTAGAAATTCCGTCGGCAAAACTCCCGGCGAATCCATGGAAGTTTGGAAGATTTTATTTGAAAACATGCCGGAAGAATTTTTGGGACGAAGTGAGAATCTCACAAATGAAGAAAAATCAATTTTGGCGGCAATTCAACTTTTTGCCATTCAACAACAGGGCAAGGAAAAATCCTGTAACTCCACGGAAGTTAAAAACATGGGAAGCTCCCTTGCTCACTTGAGAGGCAAAGACAATACCGTGGCAAGTGACAGAAGATTTAACACAATGGTAACTTCCGACAGCTTTGAAGAGTTAATTTACCACCTGAGACAATTGGTTAAACTATTAAGCTCAAGGGAAAAAGAAGCAAAAGTAAATTATCCTAAGCTTGCGGAAGACCTCTATTGGTTCAGCAGAGGATATAGAGACAGCGTGAGAATAGGTTGGTCGAGATCATATTACAGTTATAGAAGTGAAAATAAAGAGATTGAGGAGAAATAAAATGAATAATAAAAGAATATATGTTGACGTAAATGCAATACAAACTTTGCCCCCTTCAAATATAAACAGAGACGACACAGGCAGTCCCAAGACGGCACAATACGGCGGAGTTATTAGAGCAAGAGTAAGTTCACAGTCTTGGAAAAAGGCAATGAGAGATTATTTTTACAACAACAGCGAATTTGAAAACATCGGCGTAAGAACTTTGGAAATTGTAAAATATCTTGCAGAAGAAATTAAGAGATTAAAACCGTCTCTTACAGATGAAGATGCTTTAAATTTGGCAAACGAAACATTTAAAGCGGCAGGCATAGGAACAAAGGACAACAAGGCAAAGGCGTTGTTCTTCTTAGGCAAGAGCCAAAGAGATGCCCTTGCAAAGGCTGCAATTGACGGCGAAAAAAACAAGAAAAAACTACAAGACATACTGAGTTCAAACCCTGCCATAGACATAGCCCTCTTCGGCAGAATGGTAGCAGATGATCAAAACTTAAATGAAGATGCATCGGCACAAGTAGCTCACGCAATATCAACTCACCAAGTTTCAAATGAATATGACTTTTTCACTGCAGTAGATGACATATCAAAAGAAGAATCACAAGGTGCGGGAATGTTGGGTACGGTAGAATACAACTCCTCCACACTTTACAGATACGCAAATGTTGCGGCACATGAACTGTTAAACCAATTGGGAAGTGTGGAAGATACAGTAGGAGCAATAAGACTTTTTGTAGAGGCCTTTGCAAAATCTCTCCCCACAGGCAAGGTAAATACCTTTGCAAATCAAACTCTGCCTCAAGCAATACTTGTGACAATAAGAGATGACAGACCTGTAAACTTGGTAAGCGCCTTTGAAGAACCTGTAAGGTCGAATGACGGCTATGCAGAAAAATCTATTAA
Source organism: uncultured Eubacteriales bacterium (assembly GCA_902488815.1). GTDB lineage: Bacteria > Bacillota > Clostridia > Tissierellales > Peptoniphilaceae > KA00134. The sequence continues at coordinate 121,158 of CABTXP010000001.1, forward strand.
AAAACTTTTAAAAGAAGAAGAAAAAGTCTTAAAGTTTGTAAACAAACCTCTACACACCTACTACATTACCATGGCGGACATGGGAGAAAAAATCGAAGGAGAATACGATACATTTGAAGAGCTGTTAAATGAATTTTCAAAGGACCTTGAAGCAAATCTAAAAGACAGGTGATAAAAGTGAAGACAATATTGTTAAAGTTTTCCGCACCTCTCCAAGCATACGGCACTTCCTCCCACTTTGAGACGAGACACACCGACTACTACCCATCCAAAAGTGCGGTAATCGGAATAATCGCCGGAAGCTTGGGCTATAGAAGAGACGAAACCGAAAAAATAAAAAGGCTTAAGGACATAAATTTTGCCGTGAGAGTAGATCAGGAAGGCACACTTTTAAGAGACTATCACACCGCCAAAAAATATAAAGCAAACGGTGACTTTGAAAGAACATATGTGACAAACAGATACTACCTTCAAGACGCAGTCTTTGTCGTGGGAATCTCAAGTGAAGACGAGAGCCTAATGGCGGAAATAGAAGAAGGATTAAAATATCCTTACTTCCAAAACTTCTTGGGCAAGAGATCACTCCCTCCCACGGCGGACTATATATTAGGCGTAAGTGACAAAGAACTAATAGAAGCACTCTCTGAAACAAAGTGGCAGGCAAGTGATTGGTACAAAAAGAAAAACAAAAACACAAATAAAATATCAATATATGCCGACAGTCACTTGGTAAAATCAAAGACAAATACCTTGAGAAAAGACGACTTCCTATCCTTTTCAAATTTAAGCAGAGAGCACGCGTTCAGATACGAAGGCAAAATAGAAATAGAAGTAAGGTGAAGAAATGTATCTTACAAGAGTAAAAATAGAGACAAGGGACCGTAAAAAATTAAAAGATTTGGTACACATCACATCAATTCACGGCTGGATCGAAAACTGTTTTCCGAAAGAAATGGAAGAAAAAACTCGCAGCCGAAAACTTTGGCGAATCGACGAACTGAGAAACGAAAAATATCTACTGTTATTAAGTGAGACACCGCCTGAAGCGGAAGTGTTGGAAAGATACGGCGTCCCCGGCACTGTACAGACGACGGACTACGACAAGCTTTTAAATCTTTTGGAAAAAGGAAAGAGAGCAAGGTTCAGAATAACATTAAATCCCGTAAAATCTCTTACCAACGAAGACAAAGACAAGAGAGGCATAATAGTCCCCTGTCAAAGTATAGAAGACCAGGGAAAATATTTTTTGGAAAGAACCGAAAAAAACGGATTCGCAGTAGAAGAAAATGAATTTCGCATAGTGGAAAAAGGATATGTAGAACTTTGGAAAAAAGGCCATCAAAGAGTAAAACTTTCAAAGGCCACATACCAAGGCACACTTACAATCACTGATGTAGAAAAATTTAAAAAGACCCTCATAGAAGGCATGGGCAAAAAGAAAGCCTACGGATTCGGCCTCATGACAATAATCTTAGAGGCGTAAAATGAATCAGCAAGGCGCAAAAAAGACAAGCCTAAGAGAGCTTCCCAAAATTTCCGACAGAGTAAGCTACATATACATTGAACACGCCAAAATAAACAGACAGGACAGCGCCATAACAGTCTTGACAGACAAAGGCATGGTAAAAATACCGGCGGCAATGATAGGCATACTCATGTTAGGACCCGGCACAGACATAACACACAGAGCCGTGGAATTAATCGGAGATACCGGCACATGTATAGTGTGGGTCGGCGAAAGAGGCGTGAGAAACTACGCAAACGCAAGACCCCTTGCCCACTCCACAAAGCTCTTGGAACAACAGGCCAAACTTTTTTCAAATACCAAATCAAGACTGAGAGTCGCAAGAAACATGTATCAAATGAGATATAGAGACGAAAACCCCAACGCACTTACCATGCAGCAACTGCGAGGCAGAGAAGGAGCAAGAGTAAGACAAATCTACAGACTATACTCCAAAAAATATAAAGTTGAATGGGACGGCAGAGAATATGAAGTAGATGACTACGAATCGGGCACGGCAGTAAACAAAGCCTTGTCCTCGGCAAACGTCTCACTCTACGGCCTTGTCCACAGCATAACCGTAGCCCTTGGCATGTCCCCGGGGCTCGGGTTTGTACATCAAGGACACGACAGAGCCTTCGTCTATGACATAGCGGATTTGTATAAAGCCGAATACACCATACCCCTGTCCTTTCAAATCGCAGCGGAATATGGCGACACAGAAGACGTAGGCACAATCGCGCGGCAAAAATTAAGAGACAAAATAGCCGAAGGAAAACTCATGCCCCAAATCGTAAAAGACATTCAATATCTCATGGAAATAGAAGCAGAAGAGCAAATTGAAATAGAGAGCATGAGCCTTTGGGACGAAAAAGCAGAAAAAGTAGAATATGGAGTAAACTATAGCGAGGAATAAATGCCCTTTACAGTAATAACCCTGAAAAAAGTCCCGCCCTATATGCGAGGAGACTTGACAAAATGGATGCAGGAAATCGACACGGGAGTCTATATCGGAAACTTCAACACCAAAATAAGAGAAGAACTTTGGAAAAGAGTAAAAGAAAATGTAGGAGAAGGAGAAGCAACCATCTCCTACACCTACCGAAATGAAATAGGCTACAAATTCGAAACCCTAAACACCCAAAGAGAAGAAATAGACTTTGAAGGCATACCCTTGGTCTTAATAAAAAAAGAAGAAGAGCAGCAGGAAGAGATAAAAGAAAACTTCAGCAAGGCATCCAAGACCCATAAAGCAAGAAAATATTCGCAAATAAAAACAAAAAGCGAAGAAGTTCCCTTGTCCTATGTGGTAATAGACATAGAGACAGACGGCCTAAGCAAAGAAAAAAATAAAATATTGGAAATAGGTGCCGTAAAAATTATAAGAGGACAGAAGACAACCTTTGAAAGACAAATAAAATACGAAGGAAAATTGCCGAGAGAAATAAAAGAACTCACAGGCATAAGAGAAGAAGAACTAGCAAAAGGAGTTGGATTAAAAGAGGCACTCAAAGACCTTGCCGAATTTGTAGGGGAAAATAAAATCGCAGGGTACAACGTGAGATTTGACATGGAATTTATAAACGAAAACATGTCAAGAGAAGAACTCCCAAAACTCACAAACAAACTCTACGACATAATGAAGTATGTAAAAAAAGAAAAAGAATTTCAAAAAGACTACAAGCTCTCCACAACATTAAAAAGTTATGGAATAGAAAAAGAAGTCCCCCACAGAGCCCTCTTAGATGCAGAGCTCACATATGAATTGTCGATGAAAGTGAATAAATTTAAAGAAAGCATAAAATAGGAACGGCTAAAAATGAGGAAAAACTATCTATAGTCCCCGCATGCGCGGGGGTGATCCTTATCTCCACCATAAGCAAAAGCCTGCTTGAACATAGTCCCCGCATGCGCGGGGGTGATCCCGCACATTTGTCTTAAAAGAATTTTATTTTTTAATAGTCCCCGCATGCGCGGGGGTGATCCTTATCCAAGGATTGCGATATTTACGGACACGCTATAGTCCCCGCATGCGCGGGGGTGATCCTACTCAAGCAACAGTTGAGCGGAACATTTTAGAATAGTCCCCGCATGCGCGGGGGTGATCCTAAAGACGTGGAATACTTCGGCAAGGAGTCATCATAGTCCCCGCATGCGCGGGGGTGATCCAATTATTGGATCCCTCATGACTCTTTGAACGTCATAGTCCCCGCATGCGCGGGGGTGATCCCGTGTTACCAACCACGCTGTAAAAGTATGTAAAATAGTCCCCGCATGCGCGGGGGTGATCCCAATGTTCTTTCATCTT
>CABTXP010000002.1 GCA_902488815.1 uncultured Eubacteriales bacterium
AAAGTTTCCATTGCGGCACTTATACTAAATATTGTCTTGGATCCGCTACTTATATTCGGCGTGGGATTTTTCCCGAGACTTGAAGTAGCCGGCGCCTTCCACTTGAGTTAGTAAATCCTCAGGCACGAAAAATTGGAAGAAGCGATTCGAAAATGCAAACAACAATACCGAGCCGATTGTGCCGATAATTATCATAATGCGAAGGCCGACTTTCCTTCCCTCTGCAAGCCTGTCATAATTTTTAGCTCCCAAGTTCTGTCCCATAAAGGCTGAAAAGGCCGTGGCAATACCTTCGGAGCTGAGCCACGTAATACTTTCGATTTGTGCTCCGATGGAATACACCGCAATGTAAATTTCCCCGTAGCTTGAAATGTATTTGTTTAGTATCGTGCCGACTCCCGCGTGAATCAATGATTGAGAAGCTGCGGGGCCGCCTATGGCAAAAATTCTTCCGTAATATTTTTTCGGCGCAAGTTTAAAATAATTTGTCGTGACAAACTCCGTCTTATGCATTTTTGAAAAATATAAATAAAGTACCGTTGCAAGTGCCTGTGCTAAAACTGTGGCAAGTGCGGCGCCGGCTACTTCAAGTCTCGGGAAAAATCCCACGCCGAATATAAGTAGCGGATCCAAGACAATATTTAGTATAAGTGCCGCAATGGAAACTTTAAAAGGTATTACCGAATCTCCTCTTGCAGAAAAATTCGTAACCATAATGGAGTTTGAAAAACTGAATATATATCCTACGGTTACAATGTAAAAATAATTAAGCGTCTCATTAAAGACGCGTTCCGACAAATCATAGATGCCGATAATTTTTTTGGCAAAGATTAAATAAAAAGCTATTAATAGCGCTCCGATTAAGTAGTGTATCTGTGCACCGCTTCGCATTACTTCCTCGGCTTCTTCGTCGTCTCTCCTCCCATGAGCCTGAGAAAGACCCACGACGACACCGGTCTTTCCTATTAAAATAATACTTTCCGTTATCCAAACAAAAAATCCCACAGTGCCTACAGCTGAAACTGAACCTGTGGAAAGTCTTCCCAACCAAATAATGTCAGTAAGTGTGTATGCCATTTGGATAAATCCGATTCCCATTAAGGGAAAGGCCATTTTTAAAATTGCTGAAGTTATGTCCCCTGTTAAAAGTTCGGACTTTTCAAATCTTTTCATATTCCACCAACATTTATATCATCTAAATATTTTAAGGGCCTCCTTCGTTGTAAAGGATGCCCTTTAATTATACTCTACACACCTTGGTCCGTAATAATAATGGGACCGTCTTTTGTAATTGCCAATTGATGTTCGTATTGGCAAGAAAGTTTGCCGTCTAAAGTCCTTGCAGTCCATCCGTTTGAGTCCAGCTTCAGTCTGTAAGTCCCTTCATTGATCATAGGCTCGATGGTAAATACCATTCCCTCTTGAAGCCTTGTACCTCTTCCCGCCTTGCCGTAGTGCAATACTTGGGGGTCTTCGTGCATATTTCTTCCGATGCCGTGACCTACAAAGTCTCTTACAACGGAAAAACCGTTAGACTCTGCATGAGTTTGAATTGCATTTCCAATGTCTCCTAATCTGTTTCCGATTTGAGCTTGTTCAATGCCAAGGTAAAGGCACTCCTTGGTCACGTCCATAAGTTTTTTGGCATTGTCTGAAATTTTTCCCACTGCATAAGACCATGCGGAGTCGGCAAGCCAGCCCTTGTAATTCACAACCATGTCCACAGTTATAATATCTCCTTCTTCAAGGACACGTTCCGTGGGAAAGCCGTGGCATATTTCATCGTTAACCGATGTGCATGTTGCATAGGGATAGTCCATGTATCCGATTTGTTCAGGATACGCCCCTGCACCTTCAATAATGTCTTGGCAAAATTTATTTACATCCATTGTTGTGAGCCCCGGTTTAATATAATCTCTCAGGGATCTGTGAACCTTGGCCAAAATTTTACCCGATTCAATCATCTTTTGTATTTCTTCATCTGTCTTTATGATAATCATATTTCACCTTGTCCTTTAATTATGAATAAATTATAGCACAAAAATATGCTACAATTTCAACAGGTGATAATTTGAGAACATTTCTGTCTTTTGATGAATATTTTAAAAATAAATTTGGCGAAAAAGTTGCAAAACTTCCTTTAGACGGAGGCTTCACATGCCCCAACAGGGACGGCACTCTGTCCTACGAGGGATGTATATTTTGCAGCGAAAGAGGTGCGGGAGACTTTGCCTGTAAACCTGAGGTAGATCTAAAGACACAAATTGAAATTCAAAAAGAAGTTGTAGGACGGAAGTGGAAGGCGAAAAAATTTATTGCCTACTTTCAAAACTTTACCTCAACATACTGCGACCCGAATAAACTCTATTCAATGTGTGAAGAGGTGTTAAATGACAATTCCATAGTGGGCATTTCTCTATCCGCAAGAGCCGACACCCTTTCAGATGAAATGCTTAATGTCCTTGAAAAAATTTCCGCAAAAACTTTTCTTTGGCTTGAGATGGGTATGCAAAGTGTAAATGAAGAGACGATTAAATTAATTAACAGAGGCTACACTCACAAAGTCTTTGACGAGAAAGCAAAGGAGCTTAAAGAACGCAACATAAAATTTTTAGTCCATATAATTTTCGGACTGCCTTTTGAAACTTGTGATGATTATATTAAGTCAATTGAATATGTGAATAGAATTCATCCCTTCGGGGTAAAAATACACTCAGTATACATACAGTACGACACGCCTCTATACAATTACTATTTAAAGCATCCCTTTCACATCATTGAGAGAGATGAGTATGTAAAGATGGTGGCGAAGTCAATTGTAATGTTAAAGGATGACATAGTCATTCACCGAATCACAGGCGACCCGATGAAGTCAAAACTCTTTCTACCCCTTTGGGCGAAGGACAAGTTAAAGGTGATTTCATTAATTGACAAAGAATTAAAAGAAATGAGGACAAAATGATTTTTGAATTTACGGAAAAAACAAGAAAATATATTGACAAAAAAGGTAAGGATGAATACACGGTAGAAAGATTTAAAGGCAACTGCAGCTGCGGCAAGGGCCTTAACCTTGCAGTAGTTAATCACGGTGCACCGGGCAAGGATCAACATCTTTATGCCAAGCACGAGTTAAATGACCCTAAAATCACTCTATACATTGACAGATTTTTAAAGTTTAATAACGACAGATGTATTGTGGACTTGGAAAAGTTTTTGTTGGCTGAAAATTTAACAGTTAAAAATATATTCAATGAACTTTAATTCTATTTAAAACGGAGTTTAATATGAAATTTGAATTTACGGAAAAAGCAAAAGAGTTTATAGATAAAAAGAACATTAAAGAATTTACAATTGCAAGATATGCCACACACTGTTGCTGTGCGAAGGGCATACCCATGGCAGTTGCCAATGCAGGCGTGCCGACGGCGCAAAAATTTCTCTACAAGGTACATGAAGTAAGTGATCCAAAGCTCACACTATATGTAGACAGATACTTGGACTTTATTGATAACAAATGTATTGTGGACTTGGAAAAATATTTAATGGCTGAAAACTTGGCGATAAAAAACTTAACACCTGTAATATAACTAACGAGCATAAAATAACCCCTCTCCATATGATATGTACCCTCTTTACAAGACAAAACAGAAAAAGGGTACATGTCAAATCACTGCGGAGGTATTCTATTTACTAATAAGGAGCATTTTTCTGTCACTTAATTAGAGTGATTAATATAATTCGTCAATCAATATATCCTGTCCGTATGATAATTTTATTATTTCGTTAATATCCATAACAATCATTTCATTAAGACCTTTTAGGTATTCTTTTAAGGTCTTTGTTAGTCGCGAAGTATCGAAAACAAATACAAACTTTATTTTCTCATCGTTAAAACATGTTTTGTACCACATGACTTGACTTATATATCTATCTAATATTTCTTTACTTAAATATCTGGTGTTTTTTAGAACTTTAATTTCAAAAACATAAGTCGTATTATCTTTTTTCGCAATTATATCAGGTCTAATAATTTTGTTGCCTATTTTTATCAGCGGTTCTTTTATTAATGTATTATAACCAATTTTATTTAAAGCGTTTGCGATAATTATCTCTTTTGAATAAGCCGTTCTGATAGTCTTTAAGCTATCCCTTAATTTTTTATACTTTATCTTGATTATAGCTTTTTTACCACCTTGTTTATTAACATTAAATCCAATTAGCATATCATCTACAATAGTAAAATCGCCATGTGCTACAGCATTTCTTATACATCGTAATAATGTTTTTGTTTTCGTTTGATTAGAGTATTGAGTTAAAATCACTTTCTGACAATTAGTACAAATTTCTCCTCGATAAAAATTCCATAAATCTTCATGAATTACTGCTTTATTTTCTAAAAATAGAAAGTCTTTTACTTTACTCATTTCAAGATAACTGCAAATATAATCAAAAGTCAAATCATCATAAACTTTATTTTCTATAAGCTCGTCTTTATACGATTGTACAGAATCAATATTTGGAATATACCATAATAAAGAACTAATGGACTCACTAACCTCCCTTGCCCAATCCATTGGCTTAGGATTATGTTGAGTTTCATATGTTTTCTCATTTCGAAATTGGCAGCACTTTTCAAACCCCATTTTTCAAACCTCCCTTTTTATATATTTTTTTGTTAAACATCATTTTTTCAACCATCATTTTCTTCTAATAAAACAAAATCTTTTAAGCACCTCTCCAACGCTACTATGTATAATAGTAATTCATTATTAAGGTTTGTTAGCAAAAGAATATTTATGAGCTTCCATGCAATCCATTCAATCTCATAATGAAACGAAATCCTTTAAAAATCATCAGAGGGGTTTTTATTATGTACATGTGCTTTATCTATTTATAATTTTCCTCATAGTCACTCTCTATGGCATATAGACCTTGCCCCATAAAGATGGGAAAATATTTCGGGCCGATTACACAACCGTATGTGTTATCATTAGCCCCTTTAAAATATATTAAGTAATCTCCGTGATGACTTGAATACTCAACGCCTGTACACTTTAATTTCATTTCAGGGAAGTGATTTCTCACATAGTTTGTGCCGGCAGCCTTTGCTATCTGTTTCGGAATAATACCTGTAAACCATAATAGTCCTATTATCAAAACTAAAATTATTAATTTCTTGTGTTTCATAAAAACCTGCCCCTTTGATTTTATTTATTCGTAAAATGCGAAATTTATTTTTGTGCAGTCTTTTAAATTATATTCCGAGGCATGAATTAGTTCGCCGTCAATATTTCCCCACACCTTTTCATTTAATTTAAGCTTTGCATTAACTACAGGATAAATGTGTACTACACTTTCCTTAATATGAGTGCCTTTTCTATAACCCTTTATAAGGGACAAAAATTTAAACAGGGGCAAGGGCTCGATTAAAACTATTTCAAATATGCCGTCATCTATTTCGCTCATGGGTGAGGGTTGGTAGCCGGATCCATAAAACCTGCCGTTACATATGGCGGTAATAAGGTAGTCCCCTTCGCCTTCTATTACTTCTCCCGTCGCTTTTTCCATTTCATATGAAATGTGCTGAGGTTTTAGAGATGTAAGGGCCTTTATCACACCTAAAATAAATGCGTTTTTACCCAAGGACTTATATTTTTCCAAATAGTCGTAGGTGTTTTTTAAAACTATTGTGTCAAAGCCCAAGGAGCATATGTTGATACAGTACTTGTCGTTAATCTTCATAAGGTCAATAGGCTTTACTGTCGGATTTGTAATATTCTTTAAAATTTCTTCCTTGGAATACTTGAGAACTTTGTAAAAATCATTTGCCGTGCCCATGGGGATAAGTCCCAAAGTACAACCTGTACCTGCAACTCCTCTTGCACCTTCACTGTTGGTGCCGTCGCCTCCAGTCACATAGACAATGCCTCTTTCGCCATACTTATTGGCAAATTCTCGCACAACTTCCTCAACCTGGTTTGCCCTTGTTATGGTAAAAATTTCTAAATTGGAAGCCATGCCTTTAGATTCAAATTGTAATTTAATTTCATCTATAAATTTTTGGTCAAAGGTCCCCGCCTTTGTACTTAAAATAATTAAATACTTTTCAAACTTCATTAAATACTATTCCTTTATTCTGTATGTCTTGCCGAAGATAGGATTCTCTTCAACTGTGACATAACCTTCTTCCGCCAAAGATTTTAATTTGGATTCAATTTCTTCCGGAGTAAAAATTTTATCTCCCTCTGAAATTTTTTGCGCCACAATTATTCCGTGCGTCTCCGGATTATATGGCAAGTGTTCTTTGATTAAATTAAAAAATTCTTCATTTGTCGCGCTGAAATTTTGTTTCAACTCGTCAAAGGGATTGTCCTTGTGCTGGCTCTTTGTACTTGCGGCACGTATTCTCACAAAACTTGTCCTGCCAAGTTGTGATGAGGATATAAACACATCCCCTGAGGCAAGATATGGAAGCCTCTTCGCCTCGTCGGAGGAAATGTCCGTCTCTTCTCTTATCGTATCTATGTCTGAGGCTCTTACCGTTCTGAAAATAAATTTCGTGTTAAGCTGCGCCGTTACCGTTTCGTTTAAAAGGGTGGGCCTTTGTGTCGCCAAAATTAAAAACACTCCGTACTTTCTGCCTTCCTGTGAAATTTCTTTTATAATTCTACCTGAAGGCGACTCATAACCTTTTGGAGCAAAGTTGTGTGCTTCGTCCGTCACTATGATAAATGGCGGGAAAAACTCCGACTTCTCTCCTCTAAATTGTGAGTCTTTATACTCACGTCTTTTCTTGTATAGAGTTGTGAGAAGGTATGTGGTAAATACTTGAATGGTGCGAAGGGATCCTTGAATTACGACAGTCCTTCCCTGTTTTAATTCTTCAACCAGTCCTTCAATGGAGTTGTTAAACACTCCTTCTCTTTTAAGGGCGTTAAATCTCCACATTACCCCCTTGACTGAATTTATATTTACGCTTTTGCCGTAGCGTGTGAAGACTGAAAGCCTTCTCTTCCACGTCTCTTTCTCTTCATAGTCATCTGCTGCTTCAATTTTCGCTGCAATTCTATCTTCAGATCCCAATGCGATGCCTTCAATTAAATCTTCCAAAATCTCATTAAGCTTTATCTCTGTAAGTCCTCTTTTAAAAAGCATGTCCACAACATTTTCCATGCTCTCGGTTATCGGAGCAATGGCACCTAACAAAACTTTAAAGTCGTAAGAGTTAATTGTTTTAAATTCTATCCCCACATTGTCGCCAATTTGCATGACTTTAAATTTATTTTCAAAGCTCTTTCCCACTTCACTTTCCTGTGAAAAATCCATTTCATAGTGAGGATCAAGGACAACGGTGGGAAGATTTTTGTCCATAATTTCTTCCAACAGCACGCGAAGGCCGAAGCTCTTTCCCGAGCCGCTACCGCCGAAGACACCGATGTGGGGATATTCGTGTAAGGAGCGATAGTCAAGTACATATGGCAGGTCCTTTTGGTCTAAAATTTTTTCGTCAAATATTTTAACCAGGTCCTTGTACTCCGGCTCAGCATCTCTATACATGTCGTCGGTATTTTTTATAACGCCAAGTACAAGTCCGTTCATTGGCGCAGTCTTTAACAAAATATTTTTGACTTCAGAAAACTTGGGCACGCGCACGTCGCTTCCCGTTAAGACGGGATACATTGATTCTTTAAAAAATCTGACGCGAGCAATGTAAATCGTGTCTTCATCTACATTAAATCCCAAGTGTGACAGAGATTTAAGCACGTCGTCATCTACAAAGTCGCCGCCCAAGTCCAATGGCAGGTATCTGTTATAGGTCTTGGCTTCCACCACTTCCCCTAAAATGTCGCCGTGAGCCTTGTCTTCAATTATTAAAAATTCATTTATTCTGAAATTTCTCTCTCTGCTGCCTACAAAGACCTCTTGAGGAGTTGTAATTCCTAAAACTTTCATACTCTCTTATCCCTTTCTGAAATGAAAAATCTCTCATACACATCTCTGTCCAAATTTTCTTCCAACAAAGTCTTCATCAAAGTGTCAGTGACCTTCGCCTCCCGATCCACCATGTCCAAAATAAAAGGCACTCCCCTTGATGCCTTAGGCACCAATGTGTATACCAAGTTGCAGATCAAAGGCAGATATTTTTTCTGTTCATTTAAAATATCCACGCCGATAACATTGACTGACTTGGCAGGTCTTAAAAAAGCGGAGGAGAGTCCTTCCAAAAACTTATTGGAATGTGTTTCCTTTATAAATAAAACGTCCTTGTAATTTAATTTGCCGTACAAAATTTCTCTGTCAAAGACCAGGGAGTCCATACCAAGGACATCGGGAATAATCCGCGTCTTAATGTCTTTAATCACACCGCAAAGGATGACATTTTTTTCTATTGCCAAACTCCTTAGCTCTTTCCACGACTCACCCGCATCAATTTTGTACCTGATAAGTCCTCCGTCCATTAAAAGGACCCTGGGCCTAAGCTCATTAATCGCTTTAATGCCCGTCTCAACTTCAATCTTTGCAAGGCGCTTCGTGCTTTCAGCTTCGTCCTCTCCCTTGCCCTCCAAGACGGGAGAAAACACATCAGCCATCTCCACTCTCTCGCCCCCTGAAAAAATGCCCACGGCGCGAAATATTTGAACATAGTGAGGATAGGCTCCCCCCTGCCTGTTGGTGCTGCCGTCTATGGCGCAAATAGCTCCTATGTTTTTCAATTCCTTTTCACTGAGACCGGTTAAAGTGTCAAAGTCGCAAGCTTCCGAAAGAGCTCTTTGAAAGTCCTCATCCTCCATTTGAAAAATTGAATCGTATTTAGTTCTTATTTTTTGATTTAAATCGGAAATTTTTTCCGTAAGTTCGTTAATCATTCCATCTCCAAAGATTTTTGATATAGTTCGTTTTTTGAAATGCCGTACTCCTTGGCAATTTCTTTTACCGCCTTTGACTTGCTCATGCCTTCGCCGATTTTGTCCGCCAAAAGTTGTTCCAAATCATACTCTATCTCTTCACTGTTACCTTCAATTACAATTACAAATTCGCCTTTTAAAGTTAAAAAGCCTTCCGCCGAAGCTTCTTTTAAATCCGTGTGTATGTACTCCTCAAAGTGTTTGGTAAGCTCTCTTGCTATAAAAATTTTTCTGTTGCCGAATATTTCCAAGGCATCTTCCAAAAATTCCGTAACTCTGTGAGGCGCCTCGTAAAAAATAAGGGTGTCCTTAATGTCTTTAAGCTCTTCCAATTCTCTTCTTCTCTTGCCGGACTTTTGATCCAAAAATCCCGCGAACAAAAATCTGTTGTTGTTAAATCCGCTTGCAACTAATGCCACGGTAAAGGCACTTGCACCGGGAAGAACTGTATAGGGAATTTCATTTTTTATTAAAAGATTGATAAGCTCATAACCCGGGTCGGATATACCCGGCATACCTGCATCACTTACAACGGCAATATTCATATCTCTTTTGTTTAAAATATCTTCCGCCGCTTTCTTTTCATTAAACTTGTGATAAGTGTAGACCGGTTTTTTAATATTTAAATAATTTAAAAGTTTTAACGTGACCCTTGTGTCCTCGGCATATACTTCATCGCATTCGCGCAGGACTTCTTCCGTCCTTACTGTAATGTCTTTTAAGTTGCCGATGGGTGTGGGGCAAAAATATATCATATAAATTCCTCGTTGTTTCTAATTGTGTCGTAGTCCTTGGAATGCTCGCCGCCTTCGTAGATAAAAATATCCCTAACAGGTTCCGAGCCTTTTTTAGCTCCCTTGACAGCCTCTACAAGTACTACCCTCGCCTTTGAATACATGTCCTTCTTTACAAAGGCAAACCTCTTTACGTGCAAGTTTTCATTTTGAAAAATTGTAAAAATTTCCGCCGTGCGTGTCGCAGGTCCTACAAGATACACTCTGCCCTTGTCCTTTAACAAAAATTTTGAAACACTTATAAATTCTTCCAAAGATGTGAGGGCGTGTCTTGATGTAGACTTTGAAGCATTTAAATTTTTTAAATAGCTGTCATAGTATGGCGGGTTAATTAAAATTGTATCAAATGTGTTGGTGGAATACATATCTCTTAAATTTACAATGTTTTCGTTTAACACTTCCACCTTGTAGTCCAATTTATTTTCTTTCACGCTGTCCTTTAAGAGTTCGCACACGGCACTTTGTATTTCTACGGCAAAAATTTTTTTAACCAAAGAGTTTGCCGCCATACGCAAAGTTATTATTCCCGTGCCCGCTCCCAAGTCGGCGCAGATACCTCTCGGTCTTGCAAAACTTGTAAGGCATAGAGAGTCAAGTGAATAGGAAAAATCATTTTCGTTTTGATAAATTATAAAGTCCGTACCCGGTACAGTATCTCTTCTCATATAATCACCTACTTAATTATATTAAATATTGGGGATTAAATAAAGAAAGCTCGGTTAAACCGAGCATTAATTGTATTTTAATTGTAGATAAAGAAGAAAGCCAAGTCCACATCCTCTGCACCTCTATTATAACCTGTGGAGTAATAGTAGACGTTCTTTAATATCACTGCGTATTTAAAATCACCCTTCGTGCCTTTAATCTCAAGGTCCTTGGGAGAGATCTTCGTGTTTGCATCTTGAAAGGCTTTGATGCGATTTTTAAGTTGTCCCAAATCTATCTCGCCTAAAACTTCATCCGGGTTTGACAGCTTGACGAATTTAAGAGCATTGTCTTTTATAAAAAATTTAAAGTCCTCAGCCACATACTCATCGTTGTAGGTTCCCATGTTGACGAAGATGCCGTTTTTATAACCTTCAATGTCTATAGCCCCTTGTGCCGAGGACGAGTCGTAGGTCACATAGTCTTTTTCCTCTACAGTGGCATACTCATCTGAAAAGCCTAAAACTTTTTCCGTATTTTCAAAATTAAAATCAGCGGTAATAAACTTTACGCTTTGCAGCTTGTCTCTTTCTTTTAAGTATCTTAAGGATGTCAATATAACTTCCCTGTCTTCGGGAGAAATATTTTCATTTGGCATCAAGTTGCCGTCCTTTAACATTTCATTTTTAACCAAAGTTTTTTCAAGTCTCTTTGTCTGTGAATCTAAGGCAATATTTTCGCAAGACAATGGCCCCACAGTGCCTACCAATATGAAAAATGAAAGCATAATAGGTATTGCTATGTTGGAAAGGCCTTTATATATAATGAAATAAATATTTGACATTAATATAAAGACACCCAGGAGCATGACAAGGTACCTGTTTTCAGTAAAACCGTACTGAGAAATTCTCATGCCCAATGAGTAAAACATCATTCCTAAAATCGGTATGATGAAGTATGGGAAAAACTTTAAAAACTTTTTAAGAAGAGTCGAGTCTTCAATGTATGATATGAAAAATGTAAAGGCCGCAGCCAAAAGTCCATACCACACAACCAAGTTGGTAATAATGTTCTTGGGTATTGCGCCCTGTACTAAAATTTTTCCGAAATATATATATAGTATCACCATGTAAATTACAAACACGGGAAGCAATATATATTCAAATAAAATTCTGATTACCTTTGGAATTTCATAGTCATTTAGAGATTTGTTAATACTTGGAAAACCCGATAGGAAAATTCCGATTGCAAAGGGCACGAAAATTATTGCCGCCGCTTTTGCATAGTCTGTTTCCCTTATACCTACTCCAAGTAAGTTCTTAATTGCAAATAAAATTGCAGACACGCCTAAGAATAGAATGATTGAATAGACGCACGCTATACAAAATGAATAAAATATTGACACTACATAGGGCACATAGTCCTTGTGATAAGAAATTTTACCTATGTAAAAGCATCCTGTCATAAATAGAAATAAGAGTCCGAAGTATTGATAGTAAACATAGTCCGGTATCTTAGGCACAATTAACTTATAGACTCCGAATATTATTGGAAGTGAGACAATATATGCCAGGACGGATATTTTAAAGTTGCGTGTCCTATACTCTTCATAACTTACGTTAAATGTAAGTGCTTCCGAAAGTAATTTCAAAAATACCGTAATGGCCACTATAAAAATAAAAAGCAATGCCCAGCCCATGTAGTTTTTTTCTACATTGCCGGTCTTTGATATTTCCATTATTAAAGCTACCGCTGCACAGACAGCTGCCGTCATTGAAAGAGGAAATCTCTTGGTAGACGTTAAGAGTCCGGAGATTCTCTCTTTGATTTTTGTAATATAGCTCATAACTACCTCCGAATTTAATATATAATGTATGGAGCTATTTCACAATAGATATTGCGAAACTGTATTTTTATTGTAACCAATTACAAGAAGTGTAAAAGTTTTAGTAGCAAATTTCTTGCAAATATAAACCGCAGGCAGGTGCTGTCGGTCCTGCATACCTTCTGTTTTTCTTTGCCAAAATATATTTAAGCTCGCTTACAGGCCTTCCTTCGTCAACAAGTTTCACACAAGTGCCTACCATAATCCTTATCATATTTTTTAAAAAGCTTTTGCCGTAGAAATCTATAACTATAATGTCTCCCGACCTTTTTACCGTGACCTTATCAAGTCTTCTTATTGTATCTTTGACCACCGCATCTCTTCCCATAAATGTGCGAAAGTCTCTCTCTCCTGTTAAGACTTGAAACATTTCTTCCAGCTTCTTTTCGTTAAGCTTAAAGGGATAGAAGAATGCTCTGTCTTCATAAAGTGCGTTTCTGTATCTGCCGTTGTAAATTATGTATCTGTAGTGTTTGGACTTTGCAAAATATCTGGAGTGAAAGTCCTTATTCACATACTTTGATGCCACAACGGAGACGTCACTTGGCAAGTGGTAGTTAATGACCCTCGGCAAGTTGCCTATGTCGATAGTTGTGTCGGAATAGAAGTTCACCACCTGTGCATGTGCGTGAACGCCGGTGTCGGTTCTGCCCCCATAATAAAGTTTTACCGGGTGTAAAACTGTCTCTTCAATACCCTTTTGAAGGGTCGACTCTACAGTTCGCATACCCGGTTGTTTTTGAAATCCGCTGAAGTTTGTGCCTATATATGATACTTTAAGGCAAATATTTTTCAAAAAATATACCTCCAAGCAATAATAATTCCGAAGAAAATTAAATTTCCCGTAAACAAAACTATGTCTTCCTTGTCAAGCTTAAGTTCTTTAAGCTTCGTGCGACCTTCGCCGCCTCTATAACATCTTGCTTCCATAGCTGTAGCAAGTTCCGTAGCCCTTTGAATGCCGTTTAAAAATAAAGGCACAAGTAAAGGCACCAAGTTTCTAGCACGTCTTAAAATATTTCCCGATTCAAAGTCTGCCCCTCTTGCCATTTGCGCCTTGGTAATCTTGTCCGTCTCTTCAATTAAAGTCGGGATAAATCTAAGGGCGATTGTCATCATAATTGCAAGCTCGTGAGCCGGCAGTCCTATTTTTTTAAGAGGGCTTAAAAGTTTTTCAAGGCCGTCTGTCAGTTCAATAGGCGATGTTGTAAGGGTAAGTAGTGATGTCCCTATTACCAAGAGCACCAACCTTATTGCCATAAAAGTTGCCTGATAAAGACCTTCATAAGTCATGGTAAGTTTCCAAACGGAAAAAATCTCTCTGCCCCCTGTGAAGAATACATTTATTAAAAATGTAATGAGAATGATCCAGCGCAAGGGCTTCAGTCCCTTGAGTATCATCTTGGGAGGAATGCCTGAAACTTTTACTATCAAACCTAAGTAGAGCACCACAAATATATAGGGCACGAAGGAAGTGATGAAAAATAACGAAATGATAAAAATTAACATTACAATTATTTTCAGTCTCGGGTCAAATCTGTGTATGCTGCTGCTGCCGGGAAAGTACTGTCCAATTGTTATATCTTTAAGCATTTTCTCTCTCCCTTAAATATTCTTTTATATTTACAAAAGCCTCATCAACTGTAATTGCATCTACATTTACGTTGAGACCTTTGTCCTTTAATTGGTTTAAAAGACTTCTAATTTGCGGCACGGCAAGACCATAGGACTTAAGTTCTTCTTCCTTGGAAAATAATTCTCGAGGCGAACCGTCCATTACAACTCTTCCTGCGCTCATTACAACCATGCGGGAAGTGTATTTTGCCACGTCTTCCATGTTGTGTGAAACCAAGACAATTGTAATTTCTCTTTCCTTGTATATATTTACAATTTCGTCCAAAATTTCTCTCGAACCCATTGGGTCAAGACCTGCCGTGGGCTCGTCCAAAATTAAAATTTCAGGTTCCATTGCAAGAACTCCCGCAATAGCAACACGCCTCTTTTGGCCTCCTGACAGTTCAAAGGGCGAAGAGTCTTTGTATTCTTCATAAGAAAGACCTACACTTCTCATGGCATCCTTAACCCGCACTTCAATCTCGTCATTTGTAAGTCCCAAGTTCATCGGCCCGAAGGCTATGTCTTTTTCCACGGTTTCTTCAAAGAGTTGGTGCTCCGGATATTGAAACACAAGTCCCACCTTTTGTCTCACTTCGACTAAGTTCATCCGTGCTCCCGAAATAGACTTTCCCTGTACATAGACTTCACCTGAAGTGGGCTTTAAAAGTCCGTTTAAATGTTGAATAAATGTGCTCTTGCCGCTGCCTGTATGGCCGACAAGCCCAATAAATTCGCCTTTTTCAATTTTTAAATTTATATTGTCAATTGCCACTTTTTCAAAGGGTGTTCCCTGTGAATAAATGTGGGAAAGGTTTTTAACTTCTAAAACTGACATATTTTTTCCACCATCTCATCTACATTTAAAATTTTGGGAGAAAAATCATATCCCTGTTTAAATAATTTATATGCAAGTTCCGTAACTTGAGGCACATCAAGGCCAAGCTCACGCATCTTATCGACCTTTGAAAATACTTCGGACGGCTCGTCATCAAAGAACACTTCTCCGTCATTCATGACAACAACTCTGTCTGCAAGGACAGCTTCATTCATAAAGTGTGTGATTAAAACTATGGTCTTTTTTTCCTCTTTGTTAAGTTTGAGAACCGTATCTATGACTTCAGATCTGCCTTGGGGGTCTAACATGGCGGTGGGCTCATCCATAATAATATACTTGGGACTCATTGCCAAAATTCCCGCAATTGCCACACGTTGTTTTTGTCCACCGGATAAAAGGTGTGGAGCGTGGCGCTTATATTTTTCCATATCTACAATTTTTAGACATTCATCTACTCTTCTTCTGATCTCTGAAGATTCAATGCCTAAATTTTCAGGACCGAATGCCACATCTTCTTCAACTATTGTCGCCACTATTTGGTTGTCCGGGTTTTGAAATACCATGCCGGCATTTCTCCTAATGTCCCAAATACCTTCCTCGTCCTTGGTGTTTATACCGTCAATAATTATGTCACCGGAAGTAGGAGTGTAAATGCCATTAATAAGCTTTGCAAGAGTACTCTTGCCCGAACCGTTGTGACCTAAGATTGCAACAAATTGCCCTTCTTCAATTTTTAAATTAATATCTTTTAAGACTAAGGGTTGTTCCTCTTCGTACTTAAAATTCAAATTCTTAATTTCTATCATAATAACCTCATTACAATCTCATAGTCTATTACAATACCGCATATTAATCAATCTTTTCTAATCAAGAGAGCCTTAATCTCTTTTAGCTCTTCCGTCTTTAAAATAAATAGCATTAAAAAGTAAAGAATTCCCGCTATTAATATTGTGATTAAAAGAGAAAGGTTTGAGCTGAATTTTCCCGTGAGAAAATTAAACGCAAAGTATGTGCCTGCCGCCATTACAATTGATCCGATTAAAATTTTGCAAAAGTTTATAACAAATTTTTTTGAAAATAAAGCGCCGTAAGTTTTGGAATATGAGTAGGCAAGTTGCAAAGCTCCTATCCAAAAAGACAAAGAGGTTGCAAGGGCAAGTCCCTTAATGCCCATAATATTTCCTAAAACTATGGACAGTATCCAGTTAATAATTACTACAACTACTGAATTAATAACAGGCATCTTTGTGTTTTGCATTGCGTAGTAAAGTCTTAAGACCATTTCCCTAAAGCCTATACCTACAATTGCCGTGGCATAGATGGAAAGGACCGATGCCGTATTTAATACGTCTCTTTCAGAAAACGCTCCGCCTTTAAATAGAAGTTCCACTACAGGCTTTGCAAGAATAAATAGGGCAAAGGATGCAGGCACCATGAGAAGTGCCATAAGTGATAGACCTTCCGACGTCTCTCTTCTAAGTTCTTTATAGTTGGATAGGGACGCATATTTTGAAATCTTAGGATAAATTGCCGTTATAACTGACGTTACTACAATTCCGGTTACAAAGGACTGAAGCTTGTATGCAAAGTTAAGAGTTGAAACCGCTCCTTGAAACATACCGCTTGCCACTGCCTTAGAAATAATAAAATTTAGTTCAATAACTGAAGTCGCAATTAAAATAGGTCCGACTTTGTTTAAAGTATTCTTTACGTTCTCGTCTTTAAAATCAAATTTAATTTTTTCTCTGTACCCTGATTTTCTTATGTAGGGATGGAATATAATAAATTGAAAAGTGAAGCCTGCGAATACACCTGCGGCAAGATAATTAATGCCGAGTTTTTTTGCAAGTGCCATGGAAAATATTACAATGACATTCATTACAATTGCATGAATGACCGATACTACAAAGCGGCCCTTCAGTTGAAGGAAAGATTTAAATACTGAATAAACCGCAACAGCTGAAATTGAAAGAAGGCCTGCGCGAGTTATAAAGACCGCCATGTCAAATACTTCACCCTCAAAGCCCGGTGCCATTAATTTTATTAATCCCTTTGTAAATATAATTCCAACTATAGATACAAGGAAAGACAAAACAAATACGTGTCCTGCAAGTTTAGCAGTAAATATATTTGCATTCTCTTCTCCCTTTGTCCTTTCTATTTCATCATAGGCGGGGATAAAAGAACTTATCATGGCGCCTTGAATTACATTTGAAAAAGTCATAGGTATTTGAAACGCGATTAAAAACACGTCGGCAATAAATGTCGTTCCAAAAAAATGGGCAAGTGCTTTTTCTCTTGCCAGTCCGAAAAGTTTCGTCAATACAGTTATAATCATAAGGACTATAGATGTACCTTTCATATTTCACCTCTTAGACATTGTACCTCATATAGATTTTTATGTGAATAAAAAAAAGAGTGTCGCCACTCTTTTAGTTAAAACTTTTCGTAGTGAACCTTGGGGCTCACGTCAAATGGTACTCTTTTCTTTGCTTTCTCATCTCTATAACCTATGGGGATTACGCAAAGAGGTTCGAAGTTTTTCGGAAGTCCGAATTCCCTCTTAACATATTCAGTTGAAGCTTCCTTGTCCTTTGTCACAACACCCCGTAGACTGATCCATGATGTTGCAAGTCCGGCATCCTCTGCCAAAAGTTGTAAGTAGCTTGCACAAATTGTAGACTCTTCAATTGCAAACTTTGAAAGATCCGTGTCTGCCATAACAACTACGGCACAAGGTGCGTCCTTCACATACTTTGAACTGAATCTTTCTACTTCAGAAAGTTTTTCAAGGCCTTCCTTGTCTTCCACAACTAAAAATTGAACAGGTCTTGCGTTTGCATATGACGGTCCCATAAGTGCATACATTAAAAGCTCTTCAAGTAATTCGTGATTCACCTTTTCATCTGTGAATTTTCTAATAGTTCTTCTCTTGTCAATTATTTCTTTAATCATAGTAGCTCCTTTCCATGCCGAGAAAACATTTGCAAATGTGTTGCTAAGCGGCAAATTTATTTATAATAATCATTGACATTTTTTTAACATCATGTTAATATTATAACAGATTCGAGAGAATCTTATTCATCTTTTTTCTTCCAATACATAAAACAATACATAGAGTTTAACTCGAAGAAGACCTCGCAAGAGGTCTTTTGTATTTTATCTACACATCTATTGATACCCTTTGCAAAAAATTTTAAATATATTTTATCCTCCTTCCTTAAATTCTATCTTTTTTATGTCCTTTTCCATTGAATTAAATATTAAGTATGTATATAATTGTATGCAGAAGCCGATAGTGAAAAACGTTAATAAAAGGAGTAAGTTATGAAAGAACAAATAGCAAAATTCAGTTTGAAACAAGCTCTATCATATATTGAGAAAAATCCGGAAGAAAATTTTCCAAAACTTTTAAATTTAGTTGACGCCATTGCAGGTGACGGTCCAGACTCTTTCCCCGATCACAGGAGAGGCATAAGAGAAGCGATTGACAACCCGGATTCAAGTATGTATAAATTCATTATGGGTTTGTTTAATGACATTGACAACGACGTACTTAAGAAGACTTTTGAAAACTTTTTCTTAAATGCAGGCATCTTCAGTGCACCCAAGCTCACAAAGAGTAAAGAGAAATACAATTGTAATGTACCATTTACAATTTTACTCGACCCTACATCTGCATGTAACCTACACTGTACAGGATGTTGGGCTGCGGAATACGGCAACAAATTAAATCTTACCAATGAAGAAATTGATTCCATTATCACTCAAGGTAAGGAATTGGGAATATACATGTACATCTTTACAGGTGGAGAACCTCTTGTAAGAAAGAAGGACTTGCTTGAAATTTGTAGAAAGCACAACGACGTACAATTCTTATGCTTTACAAACGGCACTTTAATTGACGACGCATTTGCGGAAGAACTTCTTAAGGTTAAAAACTTTATACCCGCATTAAGTATTGAAGGCTTTGAAGACGCCACAGACTTCAGACGTGGCGAAGGTACTTATGCCAAAGTTAAAAACGCAATGAGAATACTTAGAGAACACAAGCTTCCCTTCGGTGCAAGTTGCTGTTACACATCAAAGAACATGGACTCAATAGCAAGTGACGAATTTTTCGACGACTTAATTGCAGAAGGCGTTAAGTTTATGTTCCTCTTCCACTACATGCCTGTGGGCAATGAAGCGGACACGGATTTGTTGCCGACGCCTGAACAAAGAAAACAAATTATCGACAAGGTTAGAGAAGTGAGAGCTACTAAGCCGATATTTCCTATGGACTTCCAAAACGATGCAAGATTTGTAGGAGGTTGTATAGCGGGCGGCCGTCAATACTTACACATTAATGCCAACGGCGACGTTGACCCCTGTGTATTTATTCACTACTCCAATGCAAATATAAGAGATAAATCTTTAATCGAATGCTTACAATCCAAAATCTTTATGGAATACAAAGAAAACATTCCATTTAACGAAAACCAATTCAGACCTTGCCCTATGTTGGAAAACCCCGGCATGATTCAAGAGATGGTAAAGAGATCCGGAGCTCACTCTACAGACTTACAATCACCTGAAACTGTAGACAATTTACTTACAAAGTGTGAAGACTATGCAGCAAATTGGACACCGACAGCTGATGAAGTTTGGGAAAGAGTAAAGAAAGAAAAAGCGGAAAAAGAAAAAGCGAAAGTTAAATAAAATTAACCGGAGATTTGTTCCTCCTCTTACTTTATGGACAACAAATGCCAATTAGGCAATTAGTTGTTATAATAAGGTAAAGGGAGGAATTTTTTATGTACGATTTTACAACAATTTTAGATAGAAGTAATTGCGGCTCATCAAAGTGGGAGCTGATGAAGTCAAAATGCAGAGATATTAAAGGCATAGCACCTCTTTCAGTTGCGGACATGGAAATTCAAACGGCACCTGAAATTAAAGAGTGTTTAAAGAAAGCCATAGACGACACGGTCTTAGGCTATTCTATGGCAACACCTACATATAAAGACAGCATTATAAATTGGATGGACAGGCACTATAATTTTAAATTTGAACCGGAGGACATAGTATCAACTGCAAGTGTAGTCGCAGGATTTTTTAATGCAATAAGAGTCTTGACGGAAGAAAATTCAGGCGTAGTAATTATGCCTCCCGTTTATCCCCCGTTTTTTGCGGCGGCAAAGAGTAATCACAGAACACTTGTGGAGTGCCCTTTAATAGAAAATAAGGGTCACTACGAAATAAATTTCGATCTCTTTGACAAGCTTACACAAGATCCTAAGAACAAAACTCTTTTGTTCTGCTCACCACACAATCCTGTAGGACGTGTTTGGACTTTGGAAGAACTAAAAAAACTTGGCGAAATTATTATTAAAAACGACGTCCTTTTACTTGCGGATGAAATACACATGGACATTGTGATGCCGGGATACAAGCACCACGTGTTTGAAACTGTACTGCCTGAACTTAAAGACAGAACAATTACCTTCACATCTACATCAAAGACATTTAACTTGGCGGGAATTGCCTTAAGTAACATTATTATTCCAAATGAAGAGCTTCGCGAAAAATTTGTACAAGGCCTACAAGATGCGGCTGCAGTTCCCCACCAAACTTTGGGCTTTGTGGCAACGGAGTGCGCCTACAATCACTCCGAAGATTGGTATAAGGAGCTTCTTAAATTAATAGACAAAAATCAACACACTGTACATGAATTTTTTAAAGAAAAATTCCCCCAAATTAAAGCGCCCTTACTTGAAGGCACTTACTTAATGTGGATTGACTTCAGAGTTCTCGATCTGAGCTGTGAAGAGTTGGAAAAATTCTTAGACGACAAGGCTAAACTCTTTGTAAATCCGGGATACACCTTCGGCAAAGAAGGAGAAGGCTTCGCAAGAATAAATCTTGCCTGCCCCGAATCCACAATAAGAGATGCCCTTAACCGATTGGAAAAAGCACTAAAGGAAATATTATAGATATGAAAAAAATTTTGATAATTGACGGCTCAAGTCTTTTTTTCAGAGCCTTCTACGCTCTGCCACCATTAAAAAATTCTAAAGGCTTCCCCACAAATGCCATCTACGGCTTTGTGTCCATGCTTGAGAATGCAGTTGAAACTGTAAAGCCTACACACTTGGCTGTGTGCTTCGACTTAAAGGGCAAGACCTTCAGACATGTGGAATATGAAGACTACAAGGCCAACAGACAGAAGATGCCTGACGAATTGGGAGCACAGTTTCCCGTTGTGAGAGAAATTTTAGACCTTATGAATATTAAAGTCCTTGAAAGCAGCAAGTATGAAGCTGACGACTTGGCAGGCTCCCTTGCAAAAATTGCGGAAGGCGAAGGCTTTCAGTCCGTCCTTTTAACTGGCGACAAGGACTATTTCCAACTTATTTCCGAAAACACCTTGGTCTTAATGACTCGAAAAGGCATTACGGAAATGGACATATATGATCTGGAAAAGTTGGATGAAGTCTACGGCCTTACTCCCGAAGAGTTTATTGACTTAAAAGGCCTTATGGGCGACCCTTCTGACAATATCCCCGGCGTAAAAGGCGTAGGAGAAAAGACGGGACTTAAACTTTTAAAAGAATTCGGAAGCATCGAAAATATTTACCAAAACTTGGAGCAAGTCTCAGGCAAGGCTTTAAAGGAAAAATTATCCAATGACAAAGCACAGGCCTTTATGAGTAAAAGACTTGCCACAATAATTCGCGACGTAAAAATTGATGAGGACATAGACGATTTTAAAGTTCAGCCCTATCAATTGGATGAGCTTGTAGAACTCTATCGCGACTATGAATTTAACACTCTCCTTCGCAGACTTCCAATTGAAAAAGAAACAGTAGAGAAAAAAGAAATGCAAATGTCCGACGACTCATTTGTGGACTACTTGTCAAAGATTAAAGGCAAAAATGTGGCGATAAAATTTTTCACGGAAGGTAAAGTTTATGAAGGTATAACACCTACCTACCTTGCATTGATGGCAGAGGGAGAAGATCCCGCCTTCTACGACTTTGACAAAACACTTTTGGATAAATTAAAAAAAGCTGTTGAGTCAAAAGACATTACCCTTTCAGGCCACAACATTAAAGAAGATTTAATCATCTTAATGCACTACGGCATAGATGGTGCGAAAATTGAATACGATTCTGAAATCGCACAGTATCTCTTGACTCCCGAAGACTCAGGTTACGCCATTGAAAAGCTTACTCTCACTCACTTGGGAGAAAAAATGGAGACCTTGGAAGATATTTTAGGCAAGGGCAAAAAATATGTACCTCTTAAAGACAAGAGAGAGGAAGTAAGGCACTATGCCGGTGAATATTTAATCAACTTTTTTGAAATTAAAAAAGTTCAGGAAAGTTTGATGGATGAAGAGTCGAAGAAGCTCTTTAGAGAAATTGAAATGCCTTTAGTTGAAGTCCTTGCAAGTATGGAGCTTGAAGGCTTTAAAGTTGAAAAGCAAGTGCTAAAGGATATAGGATCCGAGCTTACAGAAAAGCTTAAGACTTTGGAAGAAGAAATATACGAAGAAGCGGGACAAGAATTTAATCTCAACTCACCAAAGCAGTTGGGCGAAATTTTATTTGAAAAATTAAACTTCCCCGTCATTAAAAAAACCAAGACCGGCTACAGTACGGCTGCCGATGTTTTGGAAAAGTTAAAAGGCGAAGGCCCCATTATAGAAAATATTTTGGAATACAGAAAGCTTTCCAAGCTAATGTCAACATATGTGGACGGAATTATGGACATAATTGTGGACGGCAAAATTCACTCAAGCTTTAACCAAACCACAGCTGTCACGGGAAGAATTTCAAGTACGGAGCCCAACCTTCAAAATATTCCCATAAGAACACCTGAGGGTAGGTTAATAAGAAAGGCCTTTGTGCCCACTGAGGGCTCTCAACTAATAGATGCGGACTATTCACAAATCGAACTGCGCATCTTGGCACATGTATCCGGCGACGAGCACATGCAACTTGCATTTAAAAACAAGGAAGACATTCACACTTCCACGGCATCAAAGGTCTTTCACGTAAAGCCTGAAGATGTAACAGGTGACTTGCGTGCCAAGGCAAAGGCTGTAAACTTCGGCATCGTCTACGGCATCAGCGACTACGGCTTGTCCCAAAATTTAAATATACCGCGCCAAGAGGCCAAGGAATATATAGACAACTATTTAAACAACTACAAAGACATTAAAAAATTTATGCACGACATAGTTGAACTTGGCAAGAAGCAAGGCTATGTTCGCACAATATTTGGCAGAAAGAGAAACATTCCCGAGCTATCAAACAGAAACTTCAACATAAGAAGCTTCGGCGAAAGAATTGCCCTTAACACGCCGATACAAGGAAGTGCAGCGGACATTATAAAAATCGCAATGGTAAAAGTTTACAACAAGCTTAAATCGGAACACATGGACACAAAGTTAATACTTCAAGTGCACGACGAATTGATTTTAAACTCACCTAAGAGTGAAGTGGAAAAGGCAAAGAAGATTTTGACAGAGACTATGGAAGGCGCCGCAGACCTTGATGTGGACTTGGTAGTTGATGTGGAAGTATTGGACAATTGGTATGATGCGAAGTAAGTATATAGGAATTACAGGAAGTATATCCACAGGCAAATCTACAGTGACGGAGTATTTGTTATCAAAAGGATACAAAGTTGTAGATGCGGACAAAATTGCAAGAGAAGTCTACGACTCGAAAGAAGTCTTTGAAAAGACGGTGGAGGCCTTCGGCAAGGACATACTTGAAGACGGTAAAATTGACAGAATAAAGTTGGGCAAAAAAGTTTTCGGCGACAAAGAAGCTTTGGACACCTTGAGTAAAATCGTCCATCCCCAAATACTTTTAAATATAAGAGAAGAAGCTTTAAGCTACGACGAGGATGTCATCTTCTTGGACATTCCTCTTTTAATCGAGATGATTGATGACATAAAAAACATTATCGATCTTGCGGAAGTTTGGGTTGTGTATATCCCTGAAGAGTTACAAATCAAAAGACTTATGGCGAGAGACAATATAAGTAAAGAAATGGCTCTTAAAAAAATCAGCTCCCAAATTTCAATTGAAGAAAAGAAATCTGTCGCCGATGTTGTCATAGAAAACACAGGCACACTAAGTGACCTATATGAAAGAGTGGACAAAGAGCTTATAAGATTAAAAATAAAAGGACAGGATTAACTCCTGTCCTCTTTTTATTATCTTCCGAGACTTTTTAAATAATTTAAAGTCCTCTCATCAAAAATTACCAACGACACATCCATGTCATTTGTCTTTAAAAAATTTTCAATTGCATCCACCGCAACTTTGTACGCCTCTTCCAAAGGATAGCCGTAGATCCCCGAAGAGATTAAGGGAAATGCTATGGAAGATAAATTATTTTCTTTCGCAAGCTTTAAAGAGTTGGTGTAAGAATCTCTTAACAACCTTTCACTCTCTTTCATTGCCGCGGAATTATACACGGGGCCTGCAGTGTGTACCACATATCTTGCCGGCAAATTAAATCCGGGCGTGATGACAGCCTCTCCCGTCCTTATAGGTGCAAGCACATCACAAGCCATTTGAAGATCTCTTGCACCTGCAGCATTGAAGATTGCTCCGCAGACACCTCCGCCCTGTTTAAGGCCTGTGTTAGCCGCATTGACTATTGCATCTGTTTCAAGCTTAGTAATGTCCCCTGAAATAATTTTTAATACCATACTTCCTCCTAAATAAAAAAACCATGGATGCCCATGGTTTAATATTATCTCTTTGAGAATTGTGGCGCTCTTCTTGCTTTTTTAAGACCGTATTTCTTTCTTTCCTTCATACGTGGATCTCTTGTCAAGAATCCTGCCTTTTTAAGAATAGGCCTAAGTTCAGCATCATATTCCAATAGAGCTCTTGCAACGCCGTGTTGTACAGCTCCCGCTTGGCCTGTAAATCCGCCGCCAACTACCTTTACAATAACGTCAAATTGGTTTTCAGTTTCTGTAAGTGTAAGTGGAGCTTTTGCCACTGTTCTTAGTGTTTCATAATCGAAATATTCATTTATATCTCTTCCGTTAAGTTCAAACTTACCGCTACCGGGCAATAGTCTAACTGTTGCTACAGAAGTTTTTCTTCTTCCTGTTCCTCTAAATTGTTTTACCATAATCTCCTACCTCTCAAAATTCATATACTTCAGGTTTTTGTGCTTCATGGGGATGATCAGGTCCCGCGTAAACTTTTAACTTTCTGTACATTTGTCTTCCAAGAGAATTCTTAGGAAGCATACCTTTTACAGCGTGTTCAATAATGAATTCAGGTTTCTTTGCAAGTAGTTGATTATATGGAACTTCCTTTCTTCCTCCCGGATATCCTGAGTGAGAAATGTAGTTCTTCTTATTCCATTTATCGCCTGTAAGTTTAACTTTGTCGGCATTAATAACAACGACGAAATCTCCGGTGTCCACATGTGGAGTATAAATCGGTTTATTTTTGCCTCTTAAAATATTTGCTACTTCAGTTGCAAGTCTGCCAAGTACCTTGCCTTCAGCATCAATTACATACCATTTTCTTTCTATTTGTTCAGCTTTTGCCATGTAACTTTTCAAGCTACTTCCTCCTAATCGTTTAAAAAATTTCCGGGGCTTTTTAAACAACGTACATTGTACTATCATAGACTCCCTTTGTCAAGGAGTTTCTAACCTGTCTTTAAAAATTATGTGCAATGTGTGCCGCAGCTGCAGCAATTATTGCGGAAACTATATCGTCTGCAAATGTAGTTACTTCGTTCTCAGATTTTCTCGCGTCCAGTTCGCCTATTAGTCCCGGCTTTTCCTTATCAAGGTATCCGAAGTTTGTAAGTCCTATTGAGCCGAATACATTTGTTATGCCGAGGACTAAAATTTCATCTACGCCGAAAAGTCCTTCGTCCGTCTCAACTAAGTCTTGGATGGGCTCGGGCAAAAGTTTTTTGTTTGCCATCTCGTCAAGAGCAAGTCCTGTAAGCACTGCATGATCCACTTCTCTCTTTGCAAGAACCTTCATAACACTTTCAATACAGTCGTCAATAGTTATCTTGTCGTTGTACTTCTTTTGAAGTTCAAGGACCATTGCAGCCATTGCATCAACTTCTATTCCTCTTTCTCTAAGCTTTTCTATTGTCATATTTCTAAGTTCTATCATTGAATATTTATACACTATATATCTCCTCTCGTTGTTCCTTCTTCATTTAATTCCCACATACCTGTTTTGTTTTTCTTAGCCTCTTTGCCCAACTTTAAAAATACATCACTGTACTTTGTATTTGGCTTAAAGTTGTAGGGCTTTGCCAGTCCTTCGGAAATTAAAATTGCGGAAAAATTCTTCTCTTTAATCTCCTCATAGGTAAAGTTATTTGGCTTTTCTATCCAAATATATCTCAAGTCTCTGTCGTATTGGTCCTTTTTTTCTATATCTTCTTCCAAATAAACAACTTTGTATAAAAGTAAGTCCTCCGCCCTCTCACGAGCTTCCTCTGCAAGTTCTTCCTCGCCTCTCTCAGGGGCGTTTAATCCGATTATCCTTATCTTCTTACCCTTGTCCGTGTAAACTGTATCTCCGTCTACTACTTTTGTTATGTGAGCTTCTTTAAGATTCGGGCCTGAAAAAGGTAGAAATTTTACTATTAAAAGGGCAATTACAATAATTTGTAAAATCCTAAACAGCTGTCTCTTATTTCTCATCTTTTTCTCCCTCTACTTCCCCTTCTAAGTCGAAGACAAAGTCCCATTATTATTCCAGGCAGGAAAAGTGATAGGGCAATGTTTAAAATTTGCATGTCGCTTCCCCACATTGTTATAATCATATTTCCGGGCAAGGTCAAAAAGTCCATAGGAAATCTCCATAGGTTTTCTCCTATCTCTCCTTTAAAGAGATCGAAGCCGTTTCCCGCCAAAGCTATTACTATAAAGACTATTCCGATTAAGACAATGTATGAGCCTACAAAAAAGTCGCCATACCTTTTATATTTTTTGGAAAGAATTTGAGACAAAAACACATATAGCAAAATTACAAATAATGTGTAAATAATTTTCCCTACAATATTTCCATATATAATTTTTTGCATTAACTCAAACATGGAAAAAAACTTTCCCGTCATGAGCACAATAAAGGCGATTATTAATTGAATAATAAGGGCCTTAATGTTGTTTAAAAACATTTAATCACCGATTACCATATCGTCCATATCTCCCCACAGTTGAATGTTTCCATCATCTGTTACAAATAAAGCTTTCACGTCCTTGTGTGAATTCATAAATTCTTCCACTTCACTTGGTGACATTACAAAAAGTGCAGTAGATAAAAAGTCTGCAAGGCCGGAGTCATTTACAACAACAGTTACAGATCTCCAGTAGTTAGCCGGATATCCTGTATCAGGGTCTATAATGTGGCAGTATCTCTTGCCTTCCGCTTCAAAAAATCTTTGGTAGTCGCCGCTTGTAACTACCGATTCATTTGTAATTTTAAGTTTTGCCACAATGCCGTCAAACTTTTCAAAGTTTTCGCCGTCGGGACTTTCAACGCCAATTGTATAGAATTGGTTGCCCGGCTCTCTTACCTTTGTTACATCTCCTGCCGAGACAATGTTGCCTCCCGCTGAAATAAGTGCCGCCGTGACGCCCTTCTCTTCAAGTTCTCTTTTTATCATTTCGCTGGCATATCCTTTTGCCACGGAGCCCACATCTAATTTCATGCTCTTGGGTTTTATGAACACGGTCTTGTTTTGAGGATCAAGTTCAATCACGCTGATACTTATGTCGTGAAGGATTTTACTTATCTCTTCTTCAGTTGGTATCGGACTGCCGAACATAGCCGTAACTTCAGCTTCTTTTGCCTTCATTTCTTCTGCACTCGGCATTGTAAGTTGCTCGTCATAGGCATAGGCATCTCTGTACTTGGTCCAAATTTCTGTCAATGGTCCCACCAAAATATTTGTCTTGTGAGAATATTTTTCAGATGCATTTAAAGAAAACTCAATTAAGTCAAAGATTTCATCATCCACTTTAACAGGTCCTTCCCCGGCATTGTCATTTATAGTCTTCACATTTACAATACCGTCGTAGTTGTTAAAGCTGTCAAACTTCTTGTGAAGTTCCATGTACCTGTCTTCAATGTAGTTAAGGTACTCTCTTGCCGTCTCTTCATTCTTTTCAAACACGGTTGACTGAATAACCGTGTCAAAGGCTCCCGTCATGGTACTTGAATATTTTTCGTATTTAACATTCTCATCTGTATTTACTTTTTGATCTGTCTCTACTTTCTCATCGTTATTAACTTTTTTATCTGAGGTATTGCCGCAACCTATTAATAATAGTGCCGCCATTAATATAATTAAAATTTTTTTCATGTTGCCTCCCACTTAAAATATACCATAGCTTCTTTAATTAAAATAGTGTTATCACGACAATGTTTCTCAATATTTGTGCTAAAATGATATTACATTTTTTCGAAGGTGAACTATGAGCAAAAAAACTTTAGCCTACATTGCAAACATTGTTCAAGTTGCAGTGGTGGCTCTATCAATTATCTTTGTAAAAATTGTGTTGGAAATGACTAATCCCGTCGACCAACTCACATATAGATTTTTTCTTGCCTTTATTACAGTTGTAGTTGTAAATATTTTTTCAAAGAAAAAACTTAAGATTACAAAAGAGATGGCAAAGGATTTGGGAATACTCTCAATATTTTTCCCCGTTCTCTTTCTTTTGTTACAAGGCTTGGGACTTAATTACTCCACAGCAACGGAGACTGCGATTATCCAATCTCTTGCCCCCATATTTGCAATTATTTTGTCTCAAATAATGTTAAAGGAAAAGACGACGACCTTCCAAAAGTTTATGATACTTTTGTCCGTGGCGGGAATTGTTTACATGACATACATGGGTTCAAAGTCTTCCGTGTCCTTTCATTTAAAAGGCACAATACTGTTGCTCCTTTCATCAGTTGCCCTTGCCTTTAACTTGGTACTGCCGAGAGCCTTTAGAGACAAGTACACTCCTTATGAAATAACTTCCGTGATAATTATTTTCGGATTTTTTGCCTTTGCAATCCAAAGTCTTATCTATCACTTGGTTATTAAGGAGCCCTTTGACTTTGCCCTTATGTTTCAGCCAAAATTTTTCGCATCAATGTTTTACTTAGGCGTTCTTTCCATATACATGACCTCATACTTTAACAACTACGCCTTAAAGTACTTGGAAGTTTCAAAGATGAGTGTCTTTACAAACCTATGTCCCATTATTTCTCTAATAGGTGCCGTAGTAATACTTAAAGAGTCCGTCTACTACTACCACATTGTAGGGATTGCCATAACTTTAATCGGTATTATCGGCACGAATATAAATTTCAAAACAAAAAAATAAGACCGATTACTCGGTCTATAGTCCACTTAGGTGGATTTTTTTATGCAATTAATTCAATGTCTTCGATTTTTCTGTTGTAAATTTCCACAAGTTCCTGTTCAGTTATGTCCTTTGCCTTTACGTCAAGAGTTATCTCACCCTTGTTAAGCATGATAATTCTGTCTGAATACTCAATGGCGTGGGACAGGTTGTGAGTAATCATCATTGTGGTGATCTTCTCTCTCTTTATAAGCTCAACAGTTTTGTCCATAATAAGCTTTGAAGTCTTCGGGTCGAGGGCCGCCGTGTGTTCGTCAAGGAGAAGTATCTCCGGCCTTCTAAGTGTTGCCATTAACAGTGAAAGAGATTGTCTTTGTCCGCCTGAGAGGAACTTAACCTTTGTGTTTAATTTGTCTTCCAAACCTAATCCCAACTCGGAAAGTTTAAATTGAATGAAGTCCTTGTTTTCTTTACGCACTAATTTCTTAAAAGAAAACTTTTGACCTTTTTTAAGTGCCATGGACATATTTTCCATAATGTTAAGTCCCGACGAAACTCCCATTGACGGGTCTTGGTATACCTTGCCGATGTACTTGGCTCTCTCCTGCTCCGGAAGTGCTCCTAAGTTTACGTCACCTAAAAATATTTCTCCAAGGTCTTCCTTAATGCTTCCGCTAATAATATTAAAGAGTGTACTCTTGCCACATCCGTTTGGGCCTAAAATTGTGGTACATTCATTTTCATTTACTTTAAGTGAAAAATCTTCAAATACTATATTTTCTTCCGGCGTTCCCGGGTAAAAAACTTTTTTAATATTTTTAACTTCAAGCATCTTCATTCCTCCTTGTAATTTTTGCCTTTGATCTTTTGGCCACTACATTGTTGTATACAATAAATGCAACAACTATAACTGCGGTAATCCCCTTTAAGTCGTTGGGGTTAAGTCCCGCTTCAATTGCTATTCCGTAAATTAATCTGTAGCAAATACTTCCTATTATAGCTCTCGTCGTAAGCTTCATCCTGCGACTGTTTCTCATAAAGGTATCCCCTATTACAATTGAGGCAAGAGCCATAACGATCATGCCTTGTCCCATTGTAATGTCCACAAAGCCTTGTGCCTGTGCTTGGACTGCACCTGAGAGACCTACAATTGCATTTGAAAGCACAAGTCCCGCCATGGTGTACTTGTCCGGGTCCTTGCCAAGACTTTTAACCAGCTGTTCATTGTCCCCGGTCACAACTAATAGGTAACCTTTTTCCGTTTTAAAAAACCAGTCCAACAAAAGTTTTACAATTGCTACAAGTATTAACAGAAGCACAACTCTCGGAAGAGGCGTTACGTCAAAAATAGTTTTGTAGTCAAAGAGCGGTACGTTACTCTTGCCTGTAATGCGAAGATTAATACTGTAGAGCATTGTCATAGTTAAAATCCCTGAGAGTATTGCCTCGATTTTAAATTTTTTGTAAAGGAAGAAGGTAATATATCCTGCAATTCCTCCCGCTATAAAAGCAATTATCAAAGACACGAAGGGGTTCATGCCCTGTGTCAAAAATCTTCCCACTACAAAAGCACCTAAGGGGAATGTTCCCTCAACTGAAAGGTCCGCTATGTCTAAAATTTTAAATGTAATTACAACACCTATTGCCAATAGGGAAAACACCAGTCCCGATTCAATTGATGCCAAGAGTACCTGTTCCATTATTTCTCCTTTATTCTCCTACTATATTTGCGTCTTTAAATATTTCCTGATCTATATTAAGGCCAAGTGCCTCTGCAACTTTTTTGTTAACCGACATTTTAGTTTCCGTTTCAAAGTAAACGGGAATTTCTGCCGGGCTCTTGCCTTCCATTATTTCCTTTGCCATAATTGCGGCTTCTCGTCCGAGCTTTTCATAGTCAATGCCGTCAGTCATGAGTATGCCACCTTCTACAGGACCTTGTTCCGCTGCAAAAGAAGGAATTTTATTTTCTTCCAATTTTTTTGCCACAACGGCAACGGAAGATGAAATCATATTGTCCGTAATTGAAAAGAATCCGTCTATGTCTTTTACCAAGGATGTCATTGCTTGACTTACATCATTAATGTTATTTACCCCTACAGCTTTAAATTCTAAATTCATTTCCTTGCAAATTGCTTCCAACTCTTTAACTTGTGATTCGGAATTGGCTTCACTTGTAGAGTAAATTGTGCCGATAGTTTTAATCTCCGGAAAGACTTTTAAAAATGTCTCCAACTGCGACTTAGGTCCGATGTAGTCTGAAACTCCTGTCACATTTTTGCCGGGCTTTTCATTTGAGTCCACAAGGTTTGCACTTACAGGGTCGGTCACCGCGTTAAAAATAATGGGAATATCTTTTACCGCGTTCTTTGCACCTTGCGCCGCCGGAGTAGCTATGGCATATATTAAATCAACTTTCTCCGACTCCAAAGACTTGGGTATTTGATTTGTAAGAGAAATATCTCCCGAAGCATTTTTAAATGCTTCTTCCACTTCAAAGCCTTCGTCTTTTAGTCCTTCAATAAAGCCTTCTCTTGCTCTGTCAAGTGCCGGGTGTTCTACAAATTGAACTACACCTACTTTTATTTTGCCGTGATCGGTTTCACTCATTTCTTTCTTTGTGCCGCAAGCTGTGAGTATTAAAATACCTGCACACATTAATGCCAATAAACTTTTCTTTTTCATCATAAACCTCCAATAAAAAAAGCCTTCCATCCTGTAATAGGACGAAAGACTTGACTTACGCGGTACCACCCATTTTTCGTAATAAAAAATTACCTCATTGGAATCCAACAATTCCTATCCCTTGGTAACGGGGGAGTCCGTGCTGCCTACTATACTTTCAACAAGCAAGCTTGGGAGTGTATATTACAAATCGCACAACTATCGGTTCCCACCCTTCCCGATTCTCTGGATTATGTGGTAGATTTCTTTCTCTCCTTCAAAGCCACTTTTAAATTACATAAGATTATATGGTAAGCAGTTTAGCAAGTCAAGTGCTTTTTTTAATTTTTACAGAAAGTTTAATGATTTAATTTAAATTATTTTTCGCCAATGATTTCAGCATTTTGGAAAAACTCGTCGTTTAAATCCAAACCTAATATTTCCGCCGTGTTCTTGTTTATTTTTTTAATAATTTCGTCGTGATAAGCTACGGGAATGTCACCGGCCTTTTCGCCCTTTAAAATTCTAATTGCAATTTCACCGGCAAGTCTTCCCTGTTCGTAGTAAGAAATGCCTTGGCTCATTAAGAGTCCGTTGGCAACTTGTCCTTCTTCCGCTGAAAGGGACGGGATTTTATTTTCATTTAATGTTGCCGCCACAACTGACACTGCATTGGCAACTGTGTTGTCCGTAAGAGCAAAGAGCGCGTCCACTTTACCTGTGAGAGATGCGGCAGCTTGTGCAACGTCGTTTGTAGTCGTTACGCCTACGGGGCGAAGGTCTAAATTTAATTCTTTTAAAACTTTTTCAAGCTCTTCCAATTGAACCTGTGAGTTGGTCTCTGATGTGTTATAAATAACTCCGAAAGTCTTTGTGTCGGGATAGAGCTTTAAAAATTCTTCTATTTGCGCCTTAGGTGAAATGTAGTCCGATGCTCCCGTAATATTTCCGCCGGGCTTTTCAACTGAGTCAACAAGACCTGCTTTAACAGGATCCGTCACACTTGAGAAGACAATTGGAATATCCTTAACCATGTTCTTCGCACCTTGTGCCGAAGGAGTTGCTATGGCATAAATTAAATCCACTTTGTCTCCTTCAAATTTTTTCGGAATTTGTGTCGTAAGAGACATGTCTCCGTTTTCGTTTTGCACATCTATCTTTACATTGAGGCCCGAATCTTTTAATGCATCTTCAAAACCTTCTCTCGCGTGGTCCAAGGACACATGGTCCATAAATTGAATTACGCCTACTTTATAAACTTTTTCTCCTTTAGGCGCTTCTTCCGTTTTTGAATTGCCGCAAGCGGTCAGTGTTAAAATTCCTGCCAATGCTAATGCTGAAATAATTCTCTTTTTCATTTCTTCCTCCTAAATTTGGG
Organism: uncultured Eubacteriales bacterium; assembly: GCA_902488815.1. GTDB lineage: Bacteria > Bacillota > Clostridia > Tissierellales > Peptoniphilaceae > KA00134. The sequence goes on from CABTXP010000002.1 coordinate 33,087, forward strand.
TATAAAAAAAGTCTTTCAATCCCTAAAGGGACGAAAGACATATCCGCGGTACCACCCTAATTGTGAAAATACTTCACCACTTATCCGAGTCAAACAACTCTTATCCTATTCTAACGGGGGAATCCGGGACAGTTTACTTAATTCTACTATCCGGCTTGGGAGTGAATATTACATGTCCTCACATCTATCGGCTCTCACCTGCTCCGACTCTCTTTGAAATGTAATCTGACATCTTTCTCTCCGTCATTGCCTTTAAATTGTTTATAATTTTACCATTATGAAAAATATTGTCAACACTATTTTTGTAAAATTTATATTTTTTCCAAGTAATCTCTTAAATTAAATAAGGCTCTTGCCCTGTGAGAAATTTTATTTTTCTCTTCTTCACCTAATTCGCCGAAAGTTTTATCGTAGCCTTCAGGTATAAAGAGGCTGTCGTATCCGAAGCCTGCCGTGCCTCTATTGCTCTTGGCAATGGTGCCTTTTATAACTCCATCTACATAGTGAATGTTTTTTTCTTCATCTATTACACATATGGCTGTTTTAAAATAGGCGCTTCTGTCTCTTCCTTCCAACATCTTTAACAAAACTTCGTTGTTTCTCTTGTCGTCGTGATCTTTTGCAAGGCCCAAGTCATAGGCAAACCTTGCGGAGTGAACTCCCGGCTTGCCGTCCAACGCATTTGCAAAAATTCCCGTGTCATCCGCCACTACCATGTAGGGCACTTTTTGCGCCACGTCCGCCGCTTTAATATAGGCGTTTTTTTCCAAAGTGTCTTCGTTCTCTTCAGGACTTCCCGTGACCCCTACTTGTGACTTGGAAAAAATTTCATACTTGTCGCCTAAAATTTCTTTAATCTCTTTTAACTTGTGAGCATTGTCTGTAGCTATTACTATTTTTCTCAACGTATTACATACTCCTCTACATAATTGTCTATCCCGTTTGCAAGTCCTATACAAAGCTTATCCATGTATTCGCTGTCCATTATCTTTTGTAGCTCACCTTCATTGGATATAAAACCTAACTCCGCAAGTGCAGCAACTGTCTTTGTGGTCTTTAAAACTATAAGGCCCGACCTGTCTTGTATAGTCCTGTTCTTAGCACCTGTTTCCCTTACAAGAGCCATTTGAAGTGCCTGTGCAAAGTGTTTTTGTTCCACGGTCTTAATTGGAATTTTATTTTCATTGCCGTATAGGACTTCAATGCCGTTTGCCTCTTTATTATCAGACAAGTTGTAGTGAATGCTTAAAAACAGCTCCGCATTTAAATCGTTAGCAAGCTTTGATCTTTCAGAAAGTTTTATATACTCGTCTCTGTCGCGAGTGAGTATTACTTCGTAGCCTCTGTCTCTTAAAATTCTCTCCAGGCGAAGGACCGTTTCCAAAGCAAAATCTTTTTCGTTATATGTTTCGTCGTCTCTGCCTTTAACTACCGCACCCGGGTCGTTGCCTCCGTGTCCTGCATCCAATACAATGGTCAAGCGGTCGTCCGCCTTTAAAAACTTTGAAATTTCTCTGTCTGCAAAGTCCTTTAAATCCACGCCTGCATCCAAGAAAACTTCTCTGTCTGTCTTCTTCTTGTTCGTGTCAATTTGTTTCTTTTCGCTTTCGGAAATGTAGGACTCTCCTCCGATTAAATATCCGCCATCAATTGCGTCCTCAATTTCTTCAACTTCTTTTACTTCAGCCTTTGCCAAAACTTTTCGTGGCGTGTCAATTGTCACTTTATTATCTTCGTCTATAAAGTCTACTTTGTATCCCAAGGTCTCTGATATAAATCTCAAAGGCACCATGGTCTTTTGCTCTTCCCTCGGCTCGTAAAATGTAGTGAGCTTAGGAATAGTATTTTTTTCAATCTTAATTTTTTCGCCGTTTACATAGCAAACAGATGAGTCGATTCTCAGTTTAATTCCCTTGTCAGCAAGTGAAATGTCCACGGAACTTGTCTTGCCGTCCCAGAGAACTTCCGCTCCCAAGGACTCCGTTATTTCTCTAATGGGAACAAAGGTTCTGCCCTTTACTATGTATGGTGGAAATTCCGTATCTAATTCTTTTCCGTCTATATAAACTTTTACATCTCTCGTTTGTTGTAATTTATTGTCAACCTTTATTTGAACCTTGCCGTAGCTTTTATTAGGCAAAGCACAGAGTAAAATCATCGTGCATATTAACAAAATTTTTTTCTTCATACTACCTCCACCGTTAATTTATATTATTTTGATTATTTATTCAATGAGTATCAGGATTAATTACCAGGCCCCTATAGAGTTCGTCCTTGTCGGGAGGAGAAATTATTTCTCCCATTTCTTTTAACAAGACGTCTTTTCCTTTAACAACTCCGATTTTTGTAAATAAAATATTTTCTTTTTCAAGTTCCGACTTTAGACCTTCGTACTTGTCATTTGAAATTAATACAAGCATACTGCCGCTTGAAATAAGTCTCATGGGATCTAATTTTAGAAGCTTACAAATTTTTTCCGTAGACTTGTAAACAGGGATTGCATCTCTATAAACTTCAATGCCCATGTCGATGCGCTTTGCAATTTCCCAAACGCCGCCGTACACTCCGCCCTCGGTAATGTCGTGAAGGACACTTGCTCCAAATTCCTTGGATATAAGTCCCTCTCTTACTACGGAAAGTTTGTCGGCCATGGATTTTATTTCAATAATATCTTCTTCGTTTAAAACTTTTTTAAGCTCCTCACATCTTTCGTTAAACAAAATGTGAGTGCCTTCCACGGCAATTTTTTTCGTCACGCACAGATAGTCCCCTTCTTTCGGTTCAACTTTGGGATAGTTCTTTCTCCTCCCGATTACGGTAGAAGACAGGACGATGCGATTAACTGCATCTGTGACTTCAGAGTGTCCGCCGATTAGTTCCATGTTGAGAACCTTGCACTCCTCTTGAACCTCCTTTGAAATTTCTTCAAAGTCTTCAATGGTTGCGGTGGGCGGCATGAGAACGGTGATTAAAATTCCCACAGGCTCGGCTCCTTCAGTAGCTACGTCGTTGGCGCTTATATTAACTGCAAGCTTCCCAAGACCCTTTGACGCGCCGGTAATAGGGTCGGTGGATAGAACTATATTGTCGCCGCCGAAATTTAATACTGCAGTGTCCACTCCTATTCCGCTACTTTGTTTAACTTCTTCTCGCCTGTCTGTTAATTTGTCAAAAACAACTCTATGTAAATCCTCATTGGATATTTTGCCGATTTCCATTACTTCACCTTTCTATAAGTCTGTGAGGTTTAAATCCTCATAGTACATCTCCCACTCACTTGTAAGTATAAAGGGAAGCTCCAAATAATTTTCATTCATTCCCTTTTTCTTTCCCAAGGCAAGTATATCATCTCTTCTTTCGAAAATACTTCCCCTTATTATATTAAGCTCTTCTCCGTCTTTAAAAAATTCCTTTCCCAAAGACTCATAGCCGTTTTGCGTCTCAGTCAAAAGAGGCAGGTTGTAGTCCACATACCCTGTCTCTCTGAATTTTAATCCCTCATCATAACAGTATATAAAACTCTCCCCTATGCCTACCTTAAAGACTGCCTTGTCTTTTAAATTAAGTGCTGCAAAGCGAGGAATGATTTTGTAATTTGAAATGCCTATATCTTTAAATATTTTTCTGTAAGGATGTAAAAAACTTTTTTCAATTTGAAATTGTAAAGTATCATTATGTAAATTATAAGAAAATCTTTCAACAGGTTCATTTATCTTTGGAAAATTAAATTCTTCATCTTTACTAAAGAGAAGCCTTTCACTGTCAAAGAGTAGTGAAACCTTGTCAAAGATGCCCGGTCTTAAATAGTCTATGCACTTTTTAATTAAATAATATGCCGTTTCATAGTCCGTTATTTCGCCTGATTTAAATAAATTGACGGGAGCATAGAAAAATTTTTTATTAACGGTGTTACTTATTTCAGCTGCAAAAATTCCTTCATCAAAGACATCAAGTATAAGTTGTTTCCTCGCCAAAATATCACTCCCAAATTAATAAAGGTCCCTAAGATTAAAAAACTTCCCAAGGGAATTTTCGTGTCCTTTTTCTTTTTCTTTATAAGCAAAATAATTCCGTATATGGCTCCCAAGACATAGCCGAAGCAAAGAGAGTAGTAGGACACTATTCCCTTGGTGAGAAAGCCCAATGGAAATGCCAGGTACACATCTCCAAGGCCGGTCTTGCCTTTAAAGCCTATGTATATAATTCCCATTACAACTATGAGCAAAGCCACCGACAATAAATGTGGAACAAGTTCTTGTCTAAAAATTATTACTTCAATTGTGGTTACAAATATTAAGTCCTTTGTGTATATGTCCATATATAAAAGGTCGGAGAAAAATACGCACATATATGTGAAGACTATAGCAGTCCACAAAACTAATTCAAGGGACAAACCGAAGATGAAGTACAAAATTAAAAATATTATTCCTCCCGCGACTTCGCATATGAAGGTGAGGACATTTATTTTTTCGTTACAGTACTTACATCTGCCCTTTAAAAATATATATGAAAATACAGGTATCATTAAATAAAAAGGGATAGTCCTGTTGCATGAATCACAAGTAGACCTCCCCTTTACATAATTTCTATTTTCTCTTCTTCTCTCAACGACTACACATACAAATGATCCTATTGAAGCGCCGATTAAAAAAATTAATAAGTACATCAACTTGCAGGCACTACTTCCCCGTTTTCCACTTTAAGCTCACCGGGAGTTACAATTACATCCCCGGTGGGTCCAAATGTAACTGTAAAAGAAGTTGCGCCGGATTTATCCATAGGTTTCGGCATTTTGCCTTCAATGTAGTTTTCCAAATCCGATTCACTTACAGTAGTAGCATTTGGATTTTCAGACAAGTATAAAATAGCCGCATTTTTAATAATTTTTACATTTGCATTGTGTGCGGCGACTTTTGCCGTCAAATTACTTCTGCCGTACTTTGGAATTGCAATGGAAAGAAGTACCAATATAATTGCAATTACAATAACCATCTCAAGTAAAGTAAAACCTTTTTTCTTTGACATAGTGCCTCCTATAAAAATATTCCCTTCACATTATAGTTAAGTCTCAAATAAATGAAGTAGACAATAATCATGACAAATATCGGCCAAAAACTCATAATGTCAAACTTGTACTTCAGCTTCATCTCTTGAATACTGCCGTCTCTAATGGCATTTTTTCTCATACCGTTATATAACCTGATAATTAAAAACAAACTCAGAACACTTAAAAGTATGAGCACTATAATTGTAAAAAACTGTACTGAACCAACTTCCCATACAAGCCTTGTCCCCTTTAAAAAATTAAATATGGTTCCGTTAAAATACTTCGCCCCTAAAATTCCAAGGACATTGTTTGTAAAGTGAGCAATCATAGCAGCATACAGTGAGCCTGAGGCTTCCATTACCACCGCAAATAAAATGCCTAACATAAAGGGCGCAAGTAAGTTTTGCGGATCAAAGTGAAAGATGGCAAAGACTGCCGCTGAGCAAAAAATTGCAAACCAATTGCCGTACTGCTCGTATGCATTTAATAACGCACCTCTGAAAAAAACTTCTTCACATATACAAGGCACAAGACCCATGTAAAATATATAGACAAAAATGGATCTGTTGTGTTGTAACATGTCCAATGAAAAGTCCTTTAACTCATATGTGTTGGAAAGGAAGGTCAAGAACAGTCCGTTTGCCAAAAGTACAATAGGATAAAATAAAATTGTAATTAAAACAACTCTCAACCAATCAATACGAGGCAGTTTATTAAGTTTTAAAACTTTTTTAACATCGCTTTTTCTAAGAAGGACGATACCGGGCAAGAGAATAAAAATAAATTCGTTAATTAATATTCCGTTAAAAAAGTCACGCTTTTGAACTTTAGATCCTACAGTTATAAAAATAAGAGCCAAGATCAAAGCTATGAAGTTTACCTCGGTGACACCTAAGCGATTTTTCTTATTTTTCTTCGCCATAATAACAACGTGTGACTATCTGTCCCACTCACGTGAATCCTCTCTGAATTTTTTTAAGAGTAAAGCGGCTCGTATCTCTCTTATTTCTTTTAATATTAAAGAAAGAGTGTATTGAATTGTCCCTAAAATAATAAAAGCTATAATGACAAGTACAATTTTAATATCTCCCATACTTCCTCCTTTTTCTAATTATAACACAGAAAAAATTTGAAATTATACAATTATTCACACATTTGGTATAATGTCTAAGGGTGGTAATATGTTTGAAACAGATTCAGATACAGCGACAAATAAACTCACTATCCTATACATTATAAAAATCGGAGAAGGTATCTTTAACAAGAAGAGACTTGCCGGTTTTATTTTGGATGGCGGTTATTTAAATTACTTTTTGATCTTCCAATACTTGGAAGAGCTTCTATCCTCACGCATAATTGATGAGACGGAGGACGGCTTCTACTATCTGCCCCACGAAGGCATGGAAATATTGGAGCTTTTTGAGTCCCATATAGATGAAGAATTAAAATCTGATATAGATAACAGACTTAAAGGCTATGACTTCGAAAAAGTACCCGGCACTATACCTCAAGGCAAGGTGAAGTTTTTAAAGCACAGCGCCATGGTAAGGCTCATCCTCATAAGAGACGGTGAGTGCATCTTTAATTTGGAATTTGAAACGGAAAAAGAAAAGGCGCAAGGTATAGTTGAAGGTTGGAACAAAAACTACAAGGACCTATACCGCGACTTTGTTAGTGTAATAGAAAAAATTTAATTATTTCATTAAAAAAGCACCAATCATTTAGATTGATGCTTTCATTTTTATTTACTTGTATCTAAATTTTCTTCCGCCTTCACAGGCTCTACATATGGTTTAAGTTCATCCTTTGAGATGATAAATACTTTCCTCATGCTGTCGTTGTATACAACTTCCATGTCCAAGTTCTCCGCAATAAATCTTATTGGCACAAAGGTTCTACCTGATTTAATCTTTGCGGAAGTGTCAATTGCTTTCTCTTCTCCGTTAATAAAAATTTTATTTTGTCCCACGGGAATTTTAATTTCCTTGTTTTCAAAGTTTAATACGACGATGCGATTTGCTTCGTCCCATTCTACTTTGCCGCCCATGCCTTCAGCTATAAATCTAATGGGCACAAGGGTCCTTGAGTCTTCAATAAAAGGTGCTTGGTCCATCTTCTTGTTGGCGTTATTTATCTTGTACTCCTTGGTGTTGATGCCAAGTTCGACTACAGTGTTTGCGCTGTTGAATATATTGTATTCATAGGCCTTGTCCTTGTATGTGAAAATAATTTTGCCGTTGGAGCCGTTAAAGCTTTCCACATAGACATTGCCGTATTCTGTTACGTTTCCTGTAAAGCCTTCACTTGTTATGGTGAATATTGAAGGACTTATCTCAACTTTCTCACCTAAGGATTTTTTAACTACTGCCTTAATGTCAATACTTTCTCCGGGAGATAGAACTTTCTTCGCTCCTTCCAAGATGACCTTGGCATTTGTTAAATCATTTACCTTTACGACCTTTGATGTGTTAATGCCTTCGGGAGTTTCCAAAACTATTTCCACTTCTCCCGGAGTTTGTGCCATCATGTATGAGCCGTTCCAATACTCAGTTCCGTTTCTGTCGTAGACATTTGCTGAAATATTTTGAGTGTCCATAGGTTGAAGTGCCGTGTCATATGCACCTCTTAAACCGAACTCCGCAGACTCGCCTACAATCATTTCGTCGGGACCTTTTAATGTCACTCCGGAGAGCTGACCTGTGGCGGGCATAATGTTATACAGTCCAAGTCCGTTTACAACTCTTCTTTCCTGTGCGTTTCTCTCAGGGTTTACTACTCGTGTAAGTGTCTTGTCCCCAAGTTCTCTAACTACCATTGCGGTTGAGCCGCCGCCGTCTAAGTTGATGGCCTTGTACACTCCAATTTGTACCAGGAAATCGGACAGAGCATTTAAAGATATGCCCCTGGATCTTTCCGTTCTGCCTTCTACGGAAACAATGTAGAGAGTCTTGCCCGACTGAGGAATTCCAGCTGCAGTACGTGCTCTCACTCCGCCAAGGGCACTCAAGTCTTTTGTGTACTTAACCTTTTGGTAGTTGTCTACAAGAAGTGAATGACCGCCTAAAAGTGTGGTCCAATTTTTGTCAGGTGTAATTGAATAGTTTATATCCACCTTTGTCCCTACAGGCATATTCGCCTTTACAAAGTCATAGGCCTTCCCATCTACTTGTAAAATTATTTTGCCTTCAGGCACGGGATAGTCAAAATTCTTTCCCTCGGATATGTCTTCTACAATGCCTTCGCCGCTTATTAAAACTTCAGAATTTTTACGATCTCCTCTTGTCTTTGCAGCCCAAAAGTCATTGTACATTTGAATTCTGTTTTGATGTGAGTAACTTGTGTCCGGTTCATACCAGTAGTAGCTCTTGTTAAGTCCGTCAATGGCAAAGGTGTTGCCGTTTGCGGTAATGCTGCCTTGAAATTTAATTTGTTCAATTGATGCGCCGTTTTCATTAAAGCCTAAGGTGTATGTGTCTTGAATCACACATGGTGAGACTAAAATTTTTCCGTCTATTACACTCACACCTTCAGGCGTGCCTTCAAGACGTGTGTTAAAAAAATCTCCGTTTACCATTGTAACCGCTCCGGTGGCCTCAGCCATTTCAGTTACACTTGCTCTTTGGGTGGTCTTGCCCTTCCCCGGCACTACGTTTACTTTGACGTTTGGATTGTCTAAGTCAACTGTAAGGACATTTACTAATACCTGTTCATCTCCCACGGGAAATTTATACACTGTCCTCACTGTGCCGTGTGTTACCTTTTCTTCTTTTAATTTTTGAATCTCAAAAGTGTCGGCAAATACTCCTGTAACTAAAATTGCAAGGACCATTGCCGTTATGATTAATTTATTAAATAACTTATTCATTTCAACCTCCTCCTATAGTATAAGACAAAAAAAGATCCCTCTCAAAGCTTTGAAAGGGATTTAATAAAAATGTAATATTCAATCTTCCCATGTGCCTTTATACATTGGCGCCATTCTTCTCTTGTGATGTGAAATGCTGTGAAGTCTTGTGATTTTTTTAAGAGCTTCTTCAGGTACATCTTCTCCTCTTAAGAAGCCGTCAATGTCCTTGTATCTAAATCCCATTTCGTCCTCATCCGTTTGACCTTTCCAAAGACCGGCGGAAGGTTTCTTGTCGATTATCTTCTTAGGGATTTTTAATTCTTCCGCAAGCTCAAAGACTTCTTCCTTTACAAGGTCGGAGATTAAAAGCATATCCACACCCGAGTCACCGTGCTTCGTATAGTAGCCAAGGTACAGCTCGCTCTTGTTTGAGCCTCCCGCCACAAGGCGGTTTAATGACTGTGCATAGTAATAGAGAGTTGTCATGCGAAGACGAGGCTTAATATTTGCCTTTGCCATCTTGTGCTCCGAGTCAAAGGAAGCCCTAATAAGTTCTCTATATGTGTTTGTAAGGTCCACCTTCTCCGTGGGAAGTCCAATAGTCTTTGCCACAAGAAGTGCGTCCTCTTCATCTTCATCCAAGCTTTCGCAAGGCATAATAAGTCCCAAGGATGTTTCGGGAAAGGCAAGCATTGCAAGTCCCGCCACAACTGCCGAGTCAATGCCTCCTGACAATCCGAAGACGAGTCCCTTTGCTCCGGCACCCTTAACCGTCTCTTTAATCCATTCAACTCTCTTTTCAAGTTCTAAACTCATTTTATACCTCCCATTATCTCTCCGTCTTTTGTAGGCAGTAGTACCTGCGATTTTTCTATAATTTCGTTGTTGGCGCTTGTTAAATTTTGTATTTCTTCGTAAAACTTTTCAAAGTCATCCGACTTGACATAGAGCTTTAACATGACCTTGTCCGTGAAATTTTCTTCCAATATGTGAATGTTGTTTGTGTTTAAAAAATAATTTACGGCGCCGTGATAGGTGTAGTCGTAGCTTAGAGACAGCTTTTCATAATCCGTCATTTCCACTACAACTCCCGCTTCAAGTCCAAGGCTTCCGCCCTTGCCGTAGGCTCTGTAAAGTCCGCCTTTGCCAAGGAGCACGCCGCCGAAATATCTGGTCACCACTATACAAGTGTTGACTGCATTTTCTCTCTTAAGGACATTTAATATGGGAAGGCCTGCGCTGCCTTGCGGCTCCCCGTCATCAGAATATCTTTGAACGCCCATGTTCTCGCCGATAATATATGCGTAACAATTGTGTGTGGCTTGGGCGTATTCTGTTTTTATTTCTTCAATAAAATTAATTGCCTCTTCTTCCGTTTCGCAAAAAGATACATTGGATATAAATATTGACTTCTTCTCTTCAAACTCCGATGTTCCTCTTTTTAAAACAGTTTTGTACATCTTCCACCTGCACTTGTTATTTCATCCATTGCCTTATTGGAAATGTGTGCGACAAACTCCGCACCGTCATTTGTATATTCAATGTCTTTTAAGGTAAAGTTGTGTCTTAATTTTTCCAAAAGACCTAAGGCGTTATAGGGTAAAAAGCCTTTCACCTCAATGAGATTAAGCTCCAACTCTTCCTCTATTTGTTCCTTCAGCTTTAAAATATCTTCATCTGACATGGCACTGATGTATATTTTTTTCTCGTCCATTCCCGGCGGAACTATAGTCTCAAGTTCAACCAAGTCTTTTTTGTTAAAGACTGTCAAGATTTTTTTATCTTCTATGCCTATGTCCTTTAATATTTCCATCGTCGTATTGTATTCCATCACAAGGTCTTCCCCTGCAAGGTCTATTACGTGAAGTATTAAGTCGGAATACTTTATCTCTTCCAATGTGGATTTAAATGCCTCAACTAATTTAGTTGGGAGCTTGGATACAAATCCTACAGTGTCTGAGATGAGATAGGGCCTGTTGTTTGGAAGTGTTGCGGACCTTGTACTTGCATCCAAGGTTGCAAAGAGCATGTCCTTTACAAAAACTTCCTTTGACTCCTCGTCTTTTAATTTATTTAAAATTGTAGACTTCCCCGCATTTGTATATCCCACCAATGTGGCTATGGGAATGTCTGAGTTTCTCCTGTCCTTCCCCGTCGTGGCACGAACTTGTTTTGCTTTCTTAAGCTTATCCTTAATAGAGTCTATTTCTCTTTTAAGTCTACGTCTGTCCGTCTCAATTATTTGCTCACCGGGACCTCTCGTACCGATACCGCCACCTGTACGTGACCAACCTTTTATACCTAAAAGCCTTGGCAATTCGTATTCAAGTGCCGCCATTTTAACTTGAAGCTTCGCCTCATATGTTGTGGCACGAAGGGCAAATATGTCCAAGATTAAATTTGTCCTGTCTACTACTTTTTTCTTTATCGCGTCGTTTAAGTTTCTAAGTTGAATGCCTGTAAGCTCGTCGTTAAAAACCACAGTGTCAATTTCATTTGACTCACAGATCTCTTTAATCTCTTCCACTTTGCCGGGGCCTATTAAGTACTTGGGATTAAACCTGTCCATGTTTTGCGTGGTCTCGATAATGACCTCTCCCCCCGCCGCATAGACAAGCTCTGAAAGTTCTTTCATGGAGTTGTCTAAATCATATGGGTATGCACCTAAATTTGTGCCTACTGTTAAAACTCTTTCAGTTTTGTTTGAATTTTCGATAATATCACCTATTGGTTATTGTAGCATAAATGGATATATCATACACATTGACCGCTCTAAATGATATAATTTTCTTGGAGGCTGTATGGAAAACACAAATAATAAATCAAAATTAAAACTGATTTTATTAATACTTTTATTTATTTTTTTCATAGCAATGTCGTTCTTGGCCTATGGTGTGCTTGGTATCATAGCAGATGCACCTGAGACTGATTTAAACAATATGGCATCGGCATTTGATCAAACCACTTCCATATACACTGAAGACGGAAGGCTTTTGGAAAATGTCGAGGCTGTTGAGTATAGAAGAATAGTAAGCATTGATGACATACCCGACAATTTAATAAACGCAATAATAAGTGTGGAAGACCAAAGATTTTATTCTCACCCCGGCATCGACATGCGAGGCATTTTAGGATCACTTGTCACAAACATAAAGGCGGGACGAATTGTAAGAGGAGGTTCCACCCTTACTCAACAACTTGTAAAGAATGTCTACCTGACCAATCAAAAAGTTTACGACAGAAAGATTAAAGAGGCTTACCTTGCTCTTAGAGTTGAGTCTCACCTTTCAAAGGAACAAATTTTGGAAGACTACTTAAACATCATCAACTTGGGACAAGGCGCTTACGGTGTACAGGCTGCGGCATGGACATATTTTTCCAAAGACGTAAAGGACTTGAACCTAAACGAGTGCTCACTACTTGCAGCAATTGCCAAATCACCTGTGGAGTACTCTCCCTTTAAGCGCTACTACAAGGAGGACCTTAAAGGCGATGAAGAAATTTTTGCACAAAGTGAAGTGGCAGGAGAGCTTATGTACTTTGTGAAAAATGAAAAGGCCTTTGACAGGCAAAAAATTGTTTTGAAAAAAATGTTGGAACTCGAGATGATTTCAAAAGAAGAGTATGACAATGCCCTTTCAGCTGACAAAGACACCATATTAAACCCCGGCAAAAAAATATTCCACTCTCTCTCATCATACTCCATGGACTACATAAGTAGAGACGCATCAAAAATACTTGCCGACTATTACAATGTTGACGAAGAAGATGCTCAGCACAAATTTTTCACAGGCGGCTATCAAATCTACACTTCAATTGACGAAGGTATTCAACAAAAAATAGAAGGTATATACTCCGACTTTCAAGATTATTTTGCAACGGGTAAATTAAATTATAAATTAGACGACTACAACAACGTTGTGGATAAAAACGGCGACGTAATTTACATAAACAGGTGGGGGTTCTTTGACGAGGACTTTAACATGATACTCGACGGCACAAACTATAAGCTCACTCCTTCAGGCGACCTTTTAATTACAAAAGCACTTTTTACAAAAGAAAATGACAACTACGACCTTATGGACTTACACGAAGAGATCGACGACAAACTTCACACCTATACAGTGGGCACACTTAACATCCCCAAGGAGTACTTAGACAGCACTGAAGATTATGTAAAGGTCAAGGTTGAGTTTATAAAAGATAACGAAGACTTTATGGAAGAAAATGAAGGTGTTGTAAAAATTGCAAGTAAGTACTTTCAAGTAGACAGACATCCCACACCTCAACCCCAGGCGGCTTCAATTGTAATGGAAAATGAAACGGGCCTTGTCCGTGCCATAGTAGGCGGCCTTGATGTAAAAAATTCAAGTCGTAAAATTTACAACCGCGCACTTGCACCTCGCAGTCCCGGCTCCGCAATAAAACCTTTGACAGTTGCGGCACCCTATTTGGAACACGGTGTAGTGTCCGACGTGGTGGAAGACATACCCTACATTGTGGATGGGGAAATTTTATATCCCAATCCATATCCGGGATACAAGGGCAGGCTCACTTTAAGAAAGGCATTGCAGTACAACTCAAGCACTGCATGCGTCAGATTTTATGAGTCAATGAAGGAAGAAGAAATAATTTCTTTCTTGGAAAAGCTTGGCTATATTCACGAAGACGATAACTTTGTAACCAGGGAAGAAAATCCTTTGTTAAACGATGAGAACCCTGACTCTTTGGCACTTGGCAACATGGTCCGCGGCCTTACCTTGGAAGAGCTTACACAGGGGTACATGGCAGTTGCAAGAGAAGGAAAATTTATAAAGCCTCAAAGTATAGTAAAGATTATAGATTCAAAAGGCGAAACTATTTACACGCGAGATACTGAGGAAAATGAAATAATGTCAAAAGAAAATGCCTACCTTGTGACCTCAATGCTCATGTCAAATGTGAAGAGAGGTTCCGCAAAAGGAGCAAAGATAAATAATTTCCAAACGGCGGCGACAATAGGTGTAAACAAATTTAAGTCCTCAGTATTTGTGGAAGGATATACACCCTACTACACCATGGGATTTTATTTAGGTGCCGACTCACCTAAGATATCACTTGTGTCCTATGAGGATGAAGCAATAGACTTTTGGCTCACAATTGGCAACGGAGTACACGAAAGCTTGCCGAAGAAAGAATTTATAATGCCCGACTTTGAACGAGCATATGTTTGTGAAAAGAGCGGCCTCTTAGGCACAAAACTTTGCGAAGAAAGAGAAGCCGGCAGTTTGGAATACTATGTCAAGGGCACAGTCCCCACCAAGTATTGCGACGAACATATTGAGATTGAAATATGTAAGGACAGCGACAGACTTTTCGGCGAAGATTGTCCGAAAGACAGCAAGGAAGAAAAAATATTTTTTAAGCGCAAGAATGAATACAATAAAATAGACATGAAAAATATTTTGCCCGACGACTATGAATTTGTGCCTGACTTGTACTGTAATATTCACTGATTAAAATTTACATGATAAGGTATAATAATTGTTAAGAATATAGTGATAAAATATAATAAATGAAAAGACCCTAAATGGAGGTAGAAATGTTTAGAAAAATGACCCTATGGTACAGCTTGCTGAAGCATAGAGGAAAGATTAACGGCTTCTTAAAGCTATACAAAAACTTGGTAAAACTGCATGTAATGAGAAAAAATAAAGGGTAGGCACGAGCCTACCCTTCTCTTTTTATTTATCTTCCAATTTAGATAATATTTCCATTCTGTGGTCTGTAGTTTCTTGCAATAACTCTATGGCTGATTCATCCATATGTCTATATTTTTTTATTCCGTTTATGAATTCTTTAACTTTCATCGGATTTGGATTTTTTCTAACTTCTAATTTTCCATTTTCATATTCTATTAATGGAAATATATTAGATTTTACAGCATTTCTCGCAAATTCAATACTTTCTTCGCTCTTATATCCCCATCCGGTCGGACATGGTGCAAATAGATGCAAGTAAGCAAATCCTCTTTTGCTGGCTTCTACACCTTTTTCTACTTTCTTTACAAAGTCATTCATATTTGATGGCGAAGCTGTTGCCATGTATTCAGGATTATGCATAAGCATTATCAGAGGTAAAAACTTTGATGGTTCAGGTTTACCTTTGTGTAATTTTCCTATAGGTGTCGTAGATGTTCTTGATCCTTCAGACGTAGTAGAACTACGTTGATAACCGGTGTTCATATACCCTTCATTGTCATAACATACATAAAGGATTTTTTCGTTTCTTTCACAAGCTCCGGATAATGCCTGAAATCCTGCATCAGCAGTTGCTCCATCGCCTGCAAAAGCAATAACATTCACATCTTCTCTACCTATTTTTTGATAATATCTACTTACACCAGCAGCGAAAGAAGCAGTGTTTGTTAATAAGCTTAAGGTAACTGGAATTTTCATACCTGAAGTCTCATCCCATCCTATGCTCCCTGCTCCTGCCATGCATCCTGGCGGTATTATACATATAGAGTTAGGACCGGCAATTTTAAGCGTTCTTCTTAGCAACATTTCACCGCCGCAACCTTTACATGCTGAAGTTCCGTTGGTTACTAAGTCTTCTCTTTCTCTTAATTTATCAATAAATGTAACCATATTGCCTCCTATTCTAACCATAAAGTTTCTTTTCTTCCGGGAGAATCATTTTTATAATTTTCAAGCTTTTCAATACAGCTATATATATGATCTGAATTTAAATCTGAGCCCCCCAACCCGCCAATAGCTGAAAAATTCGGGACAACTGAATCTATATCTGCTACAGCAGACTTTACTTCAACATATAGAGGCCCCGCGTTCCATCCGAAAGAAACACTTCTATCAATTACAGCAAACGCCTTTTTGTCCTTTAAGATAGAAGCAACTTTTTTGTCAGGAAACGGTCTTAAAAATCTAACTTTTAAAAGTCCTACTTTTATTCCAGCCTCACGTGCCCTATCAACAGCTTCTCTGGCATCTCCTGTCATTGCACCTATCGTTACTATAACAGTTTCTGCATCTTCACATTTATACGTATCAACCGCTCCGCCGTAAGATCTACCGAAGCTTTCCCAAAACTCTTTATCAACTTCATCTATGACTCTTAAAGCATTTTGCATACCTTCTAAATGTGACTCTCTAAACTTCATCAGTCTCGGGCCTGATGTCATTGGATCTACTGCCATTGGATTATCCGGGTCTAAAATTAAGTTTTTATAATTATCAGCACCGATAAAATCAATTACTTTTTGTTCATCAGGAACTTCTACTCTCTCGGTAAGATGAGATATATAGAAACCATCATAGCAAACATTAATCGGAAGCAGTACATCAGTATTTTCACTAATTTTATAAGCTTGAATTATCATGTCTAAAAGTTCTTGATTGTTTTCACAATATACTTGCATCCAACCTGCATCCCTTACAATCATCGCATCTTGATGTCCGCTAAAAACTGTGTGCGGAGACATTAATTCCCTCGTTGCTAATGCCATTACAGCAGGCAATCTCAATGTAGATTGTCTTGCATACGGTTCGTACATTAAATGCAAACCGTTCCCTGATGTAGCGGTAAATACTCTGCCTCCTGCCATAGAAGCACCTTGCAAAATACTCATAGACGTATGTTCTGATTCAACTTGTACGAACTCGCAATCTAACTCTCCGTTGTTAACCATTACTGCAAGTTTTTCAACTACAGATGATTGCGGGGTAATTGGATATGCCGCTATTACATCTGGTTTACATAGTTTTACAGCTGTAGCAACAGCTTCATTTCCTGTTAAAGCTTTTACATACATATTATTCACCTGCTTCCTTTTCGGGTATCATATTAATTGCATTGTGAGGACATTCGTGAGCACAAATACCGCATCCCTTGCAATAACCATAAGTTATGTAATAATTTTTATCCTTATCGCCTTCTATAGCAAATACCGGACAAAAAGTTAAGCAAATTCCGCACTCAATACATTTGCTTTTGTCCATTATCGGTCTGAAGGTTCTCCAGCTACCGGTATCTAATTCGTATAATCCATTATTACCTAATAAAGATTTATATTTATCTCCTGTCATAATTATCTCCTATAATTTCTTCACTATGTTATAAGCTTCTTCTGACGCAACAAGATTATTCTCATCAAAGTTCTTAACAATATTTTTCTTTAATATTTCTATATCAATATCCCCAATGATCTTTGCATAAGCTCCTACCATAGCTGTATTGGGTATGTCTAAATTTATGGTGTTTAGTGCAATTTCAGTTGCGGGAACTGCATAAACATTTTTAAATTTCTCAGGTAAATTTTCAGTTTTTCTAAGCTCGTCCAAAGTCTTGGTAGTATTGATGATTATTATTCCGTCATCTTTTAGGCCTGCTAATGTAGGCGGTAGCCTCAAAAGCGATTCATCTAAGATGACTAAAGCGTCCGGATATCTTATTTGTGACTTGTATCTAATTTCTTCGTCGCTTAATCTCAAAAAACCAAATACAGGCGAACCTTTCCTTTCAACGCCAAAAGATGGTATAAAGTGAGCATATTTGCCACCATCTACTACTGTCTGTACAATAAGTTGAGCAGACTTTACGACGCCTTGCCCACCTCTTCCATGAAACCTTATTTCTCTCATATTAACCTCCTAATCTATCCAAAAATATGTAGTTGATATGCAAATATCATAGCAACAGTCAATATAGCTATCCATGCTAATGAAATAACAAATCCTACTTTAATCATGTCACTCATTTTCCAATATTTATAATTAAATGTAGTGAGCGGTATTGGATCTAACGGAATTAAAAATACGCATGAAACAGTAAATCCTAAAGGCAATACCAAGTATATAGGATTCATGCCTAATGACATTGCTAATTGAGCTACGATCGGTACCATTAAAGCAACCATCGCTCCACCAACCGGTAGTGGAATATGTGAAAATATACCTACTGCTATTACTATTAATATTACTAAGATTGGAGATAATCCATGCATAGAATTTAATAATATAGTTCCTAACCACTTTGATGCTCCTGTGACCACCAGTAGGAGTGCTATAGCAGTTGAAGAACCAACTAAAAATAATCCTTCCCATCCTACAAATGTTCTTGCTTTGCCCCATTCAATAAGGTTAATCCCTGTCAAACTTAAAACTGCCGCTGCACAACAAGCCACTAAAGTGTTGTCTATTTTTGTAAGCGGTTGCGTTACCCAGAATAATACAGTTATTAAAAATATAACAATAAACTTTTTTTCATCAATTGTTAGTGGACCTAAATCTTTCATTTCTTGCTCTATATTTTCACTGCCTTTTATTATTTCCATTTCCGGTTTCAATAATTTTGAAATAATTAACCAAGCAACAAAAATTAATATTACAGCAACCGGAATACCAATCATAGCCCATTGCATAAAGTTAATTGAAACACCGGTTTCCTTTTCCAATAAATTAATAGTTAAAATATTAAGTCCGCTGCCTACCGGAGTTCCAAACCCACCGATTGCGGCAGCTATAGGAATTCCCATCATTATAGATCTTCCATAGTTCGATTCTCCAGGTATACAATCATTACGTTCTAAAATATCAACCGCAAGTCCTGAAAATATTATGGCTGTTGGAATATCAACTAAAAACATAGATATTATCCCTGAAAATAACATAAAGCTTAATAATACTTGATTAGGCTTATTACCAAAAACGAAACTCAATTTAAGCGCAAGTCGCTTTCCTAATCCACTTGTTGTAAAGGCAAATGCTATAAGTTGAGCAGATGCCATAAAAATAATAGTTGTGTTCATAAAACCTCTTAAGGTTTCATTTACAGGCACAATTCCCAATATTCCGGTCAACATAGGTAACAATAAACTGGTAATAGTCAAAGGTATTGCTTCAGTTGCCCATAGGATTACACCACTTAGCATTAATGCAATTGCTTTTAACCCTTCAATAGTAAGTCCTTCCGGCAATGGGAAGTTTGATACAACAAAATAACATGCAACAGACAAGACGATGTAGACTATCTTTCTTATCTCAAATTTTTTTGTACTTGACATATGTATCCCTCATTTCTCTTTAAAAGCAATATAAGTTTCTTTATAGTAAATCATATTTCCCTAAACGGAATATATCATTTAATTTTATTTATGTCAACGTTTTTCTAGTATAAAGTTAGACATAAATTATCAAATTTGATATTATTTATACGGATTGTAGAGGTAAATTATGAAAGAAAATAAATACACACTGTCATCACTATACAACGCTTTAAAATTAATAGATTTTTTAGCGGATAACGGTCCAATACCATTGATTGAAATATGCAATAAACTTGAGTTTGGTAAATCAAGCATCTTTAGAATGTTAAGTACTCTGGAACAAGCCGGTTATGTCGAGAAATCAAAAACATTAGAATATACACTCTCACCTAAATTTATTACTTTAGCTTCAAAAGCTCTTAAGCAAAGAAATGAAAATGAGATTGTTCAGAATTACTTGTTAAAAATAAAAAATAAATTCAATGAATCTGCACATTATGGAATCATCAGTTCAGATTTTGAAGTTCTTATTTTGAATAAGGTGTCCGGCGATAGGTCTATACAGATGTCATCTGTAATTGGTGGTAGATTGCCTGTTTATGCAAGCTCCTTGGGAAAATGTATTTTAGCCAATAGTAACGATCCTCTCTTACTCGAACAAATTAACACATTAAAAATGGAAAAGTTCACTAAGAATACAATTACTAGTATTGACAACTTAATTAAAGAGCTAAAGCTAATTAAAGATCAAGGTTATGCAATGGATAATGAAGAAGCTGAAGACGGATTAACCTGTGTCGCTGTGCCAATTTTTGATTACACCAACAGCGTTACTTCAGCAATTTCAATTTCAGGTCCAACTAGTCGTATGTTAAGAAATAAAGATAGTATAATTGAGTTTATGATACAAATGGGGAATGAACTTTCCAATGAGTTAGGCTTTTCAAAATAATTTATTTAACTTTTATTGAAAAAGCATTCCTTTAATGTTATATTTCACATAGAGCAATATGATTTCTTATATAGTTATTTCCCTAGCAATATAAAAGAAAATCATACCCTAAAATTAGATAAGATTTCTAATTACAAAAAGAAGGTACTAACTAGTTAGTACCTTCTTTACTTATTCATCTTATTGAATCTTTTAAAATTCTTATTTGTTCTTTAGTTCCTTTGTAAGTTTTTCAACTTCTTTTGTCAAGCTGTCAACTTTGCTTTGTAGTTGGTTAACGTCGTCTTTAACAACAGGTTGTTGGAAGTTGATATAGTATTCTTTCATCAATTCTTCGTTTTCTTTTGCATAAGTTTCAAAAGCATCTTTGTATTGTTCAAAAAGTGCCTTTAATTCTTTGCCTTCCATAGCTTTGTTTGTATATTCTTCAACTTTGCTTGTCAAATATCCGTAGAATTCTTCAAAGTTTCTCGGCTTTAATCCTTCTTGTACTTCTTTTTCAAATTCTTTTGCAGCTTTTTCAGTTGCAGTTTTTGAAATTTCAAGAACCTCTTCGTAGTATTTGCCTAAACTTTCGTTGTACTTCTTAGCACCTTCAAGTGATTTTTCTGCAAGTTCTTGAAGTTTTTCGTTGTACTTAAAGTCAGGATTTATTGCTTTTAATTTTTCAAAATAATCTCTTTGGAATTTGTTTACTTGGTCAAAGTATGCCTTAGGTCCTTCAAACAGTCCTACATTTTCCAAGTTTTCAAATATCGGATTAGTTAAATTGTCATAGAAGCCTACACCTTGCTTAACATATCCCATTGCATCAATCATGCGCGGTCTTAATTCTTCCGGTGCCATTGGAATCAGAATGTCGCTTACATATTTCATGTAAGAGTCTCTCCAATTAACCATAGCTTCTTTAACATTCTTAACGTCAAAGTCTTTTGACATCATTTTTTCATATACATCTTTTGCACTTACAAATGCATTAAAGTTAGTTTGCATTTTGTTAAGCATTTCCATCGGTGAACTCATATTGTCCGTAAACATTTTGTTGTAATTCATCATATTTTCCCAAAAGCTTTTTTGCGGATTGAAAGTAGTGAACATGTTTTGATCAAAGATTTTGGAGTCTACAACTGCATTAGAAAATGTTTTAGGGAATTTGTATGCCTCACGTAACAATGTTTGATTGAAGTCAGACATATATCTGAAATAGTCGCTCAAACTTGGGATCTCTTGTTCTTTTTCTTCAGAACCTTCCATTTGAAACATATTTTTCAACGGGCTGAACATGTTTTTTTGAAAGTTCATCATTTCTTCAAAATAATTTGCCATACATTCCTCCTAAAATAAATAATACTTGCATACTTTACTACAGTTAATTTTATAGTATATAAATATATTTGCAATAGATAATTTGCAAATAATGTGCATATTTCAAGGGTAAACCTTTCCAATTTTAAAAAATTTATAATTTTTTGTTCTTCTTACAGGCTATCCTTAAGCATATTTTGCTAAATGAAATTTATTTATATTCGTTTTGCTATTGACAACTAATCTCCTTAGAGTATAATAATATGAGTTGAGCACCTTTAGCTCAGATGGTAGAGCAAATGACTCTTAATCATTGGGTCCAGGGTTCGAGTCCCTGAAGGTGCACCAGCATAGGCTTGGATTTCTCCAAGCCTTTTTTATTTTATTTTTCCCCTATTTTCTGATTTCGTTATTACAATTTTCAGTTTTTGTGCAAATAGCAAAAATGTATTTTTGTTATTTTGATGGTAAAATGGTCTCAGGTGAGGTTATGAAAAAAATTTTAGCAAGACTTGTGATTTTTATTCCGGCTGTACTGCTGCAAATTCTGTGGTACTCCCTGTTATTTTATTTTTTTAAAGACTATGTAAATATTTTAGTTGCTATTATAAATATTCTCTCAATTGTCTTTGTATTTTATGTGGTCAACTCTCATGAAGAGTCCAACTACAAAATTATTTGGCTGATTGTGATTTTGGCTCTTCCTATTTTCGGGACAATTATTTATTTGTTTTTCGGAAATAAAAATACAAGCAGAGAATTAGGCAAGAAGCTTCAAACGGCACGCCATGAGCTTCATCACTATACTCACGGCAAGAACAAGAGTGAAGTAAAGGATTTAATGTACTTGGACTACAGAGTATATCAAAGTTTTAAATACATTGAAGGCCTCTCCCACTTCCGCACTGTTAAAAATCAAAATGCCAAGTATTACCACGTTGGAGATGCTTTCTTTGCCGACTTAATTGAAGAGTTAAAGAAAGCGAAGAATTATATCTTTATAGAATTTTTTATTATCAATCGCGGCAAACTCTTTGACGAGATTGTGGCTATACTTGAAGAAAAAGTTAAAGAAGGTGTGGACGTAAGACTTATATACGACGACTTCGGCAGCTTGAGAACTCTTTCTCTTAGAGATTTAAATTATTTGCGTAGCAAGGGTATTAAGACTACTTTGTTTAACCCTGTGACTTTCTTTAGACCTGTGATTAACAGTCGTGACCATAGAAAGATGGTTATTATCGACGGCAGAATTGCCTTTACGGGAGGCAACAACCTTGCAGATGAATATGCAAATATTGTTAGGAGATTCGGCCATTGGAAGGACGTGGGCTTTTCTATTACAGGCAAAGGCGTGCGAAATTATCTCTACATGTTTGTTGAATTTTGGAACGCTTTTTCAAACGACAAGATTGAAGACATATTCCGTGATTTAAGCGGCGATGACAATCACAACGACGGCTATGTCCTCTCCTACTATGACTCACCTTACTACAAAGAGCCTGTTTCAAATAATGCCTATATTGAATTTCTTTCAATTGCAAAAAAATACTGTTGGTTTTACACGCCCTATTTAATTTTGCCGTCGTCACTAAAGGATGCAATGATGAGAGCGGCTAAGCGCGGCGTTGATGTTAAGATTTTTATGCCCGGCATTCCCGACAAGAAGATCGTCTACAGAATGAGCAGGAGCTACTACCACGATCTTCTTAAATCAGGTGTGAGAATTTATGAATACACTCCCGGCTTCTTACATGGCAAGTCCGTGTTGGTTGATGATGAAATATGTGCAATAGGCACAGTGAATTTGGATTTTAGAAGTCTATTCTTGCACTTTGAAAATAATTCCATCTTTTACAAGTCGGACATTGTTGAAGATTTAAAATTTGATATGGAAGAAATGATTATTTATTCAAGGGAAATTAAAACGAATACCTTTAAGACAAATATTGTTAAAAGGGCCTTTGATGCGGTGCTTAGAATTTTTGCACCTCTTGTATAATTTGAATAAAAGAAAAACGAAGGACAGATCATCTGAACCTTCGTTTTTTTTATTTATATTAAGCCTAAAATAACTTTTCCCGCAATGCTTACAACTAATGCAACTACATATGCCACTACACATTGGAATGCGACGATTAAAAACGCGTCCTTTCTGCTGTGAAGCTCCTTTCTCACAACTGCTATTGTGGCAACACAGGGTGTATAAAGTAAGGTGAATACTAAAAATGTAATTGCAGTAAGAGGTGTGAAGATTGTCTTCAGTTCTTCCGTTGAGCCTAAGAGAACTGTAAGAGTTGAAACCACACTTTCTTTTGCGGTAAATCCTGTAATAAGTGCGGTGCTCACTCGCCAATCGTCAAAACCCAACGGTTTAAATATTGGAGCAATCCATCCGCCTATCAGCGCCAGCATACTTTTGCTCTTTACACTTACGGCATTGAGTCTAAAGTCAAAGCTTTGCAAAAACCAAACAACAAGGGATGCTAAAAATACAATTGTAAATGCCTTGTGAATAAACTCCTTACTTCTCTGCCAAATAAGTTGTAATACATTTTTTAAAGCGGGAAGTCTGTAGTTGGGCAGTTCCATTACAAATGGCACCGGCTCGCCTTGGAATTTAAATTTCTTTAATATATATGCAAATAATACGGCAAGGGCAATCCCCAAGAAGTATAGAAGGGTCATTACCAGTCCCGCCCATTTCTTTGTAAAAAATGCTCCCGTTAAAAGTGCGTAAATGGGAAGTTTTGCCGAGCAACTCATAAATGGCGTAAGAAGTATGGTCATTCTTCTGTCTCTGCTGCTTGAGAGTGTCCTCGTTGCCAATATGGCAGGCACGGTGCAGCCGAATCCTATTAACATGGGCACAATACTTCTGCCTGAAAGGCCTATCTTTCGAAGGAGTTTGTCCATTACAAATGCAACTCTCGCCATGTACCCCGTGTCTTCAAGTATTGATAGAAAGAAAAAGAGAGTTACTATAATTGGCAAAAATTCAAGTACACTTGCCACCCCTTTAAATATTCCGTCTATTACGAGAGAGTGGACTGTTGGATTGACTCCCGCACGGATAAAAAATTCACTTGATAAGCTACCTACATAGTCCAAAAATTTTCCCAAGGCTTCCGACAAATGATTGCCTATGACACCGAAGGTCAAGTAAAATATCAGTCCCATTATCACTGCAAAAAAAGGTATTGCCGTGTACTTACCTGTGAGAAATTTGTCTATCCTTATACTCCTTGCATGCTCCTTACTTTCGTGAGGTTTGACTACAGTGTTTTGACAGACTTTTTCTATAAATGAAAAACGCATATTGGCAAGAGCTGATTTTCTGTCCATGCCTCCCGAGTTTTCCATTTCCAAAATTATTTTGTTAAGTATTTCCATCTGACCTTGAGGAAGTTCCAATTTATTTTCAATTAGTTCGTCACTCTCAATCATTTTTGTAGCTGCAAATCTAAGGGGTATTTTCTTACTTTTTGCATAGGGCTCGATTAAATGGGATACGGCATGTATTGACCTGTGAACTGCTCCGTTTGTATCATGGGGGTCTTCACTGTCCTCACAAAAATCAATGCGCCTTGGATAAATTTTCTTTTGAGCCACATTCATCACGTGATCTATAAGCTCATCTACACCTTGGTTTTTTGATGCGGCAATAGGCACAACCGGGATCCCCAATATGTCTTCAAGTTCGTTTACTCTCACGGCTCCCCCGTTGGCGTAAAGCTCGTCTATCATATTTAGTGCAAGGACCATGGGTATGCCAAGCTCCATTATTTGCATAGTAAGGTATAGATTTCTTTCAATATTTGTAGAGTCTACAATGTTTATTATGCAGTCTAAATTTTCATTTAAGAGAAAGTCCCTGGTTACAATTTCTTCATTGGAATAAGGCGAGAGAGAATATATGCCGGGCAAATCCGTAATCTTTGCTTTGGGATAATTTCTTATGTATCCGTCTTTTCTGTCAACTGTAACGCCGGGGAAATTGCCCGTGTGTTGGTTGGAGCCTGTGAGCTGATTAAAAAGAGTGGTCTTGCCGCTGTTCTGATTGCCTGCCAAAGCAATTTTTATCTCTTGACCTTCAGGGATTGAATTACCTCCCCCGTCTTTGTAGGCAATTTTTTTATATTCTCCCAAGCCGGGGTGTGATATTTGCGTGTACTTAAAATCTGTCGATCTGCTCTCTGAAGGGTTCTCTATTTTTTCTACAATTACATCTTCACAGTCCGACATTCTGATAGTAAGTTCATAGCCTCGCAAAATAAATTGCAAAGGGTCACCTAATGGCGCAACTTTTCTAAGAGTTATCTCTACTCCCGGAGTAAGTCCCATGTCTATTAAGTGGTACTTTAATTTTTTATTTCCTTCTATATTTAAAATTTTGGCGGTCTCGCCAACTTTAAGTTCATTTAATTTCATATAATCACCAAAAAAATATCTGTGGTTTCATTGTACCACAGATACTATATTGATTATCACTATTTATTTGTAACCAAAATTCTAATTGAGTTAAGAACCGCTATTACCATAACTCCTACGTCGGCAAATATTGCAAGCCACATACTTGCCATGCCCAGTGCACCTAAGACAAGGACTATGAGTTTAACGCCTATTGCAAAGGCAATGTTTTGATAGACAATTCTTATTGTGTCTTTTGAAATGCGAATAGCCTTTGCAATCTTTAACGGATTGTCGTCCATTAAAACTACGTCGGCAGCTTCAATCGCCGCATCGCTTCCCATTGCTCCCATGGCAATACCCACATCTGCACGACTGAGTACCGGTGCATCGTTTATGCCGTCGCCGACAAAAATAAGCTTGCCTGTTTTTTCAACTTCATTTAAAAGCCTTTCCACTTCAGTTACTTTGTCAGCAGGTAAAAGACTACCGTGATATTCATCAAGTCCCAGTTCCTCCGACACTTCTTTTGCCACTCTTTCCGAGTCGCCGGTGAGCATTACGTTTTTGACAACGCCCAAGGACTTCAGTTCTTTTATGGCTCCCTTGGAAGTGTCTTTAATCTTGTCTGCAATTAAAATATGTCCCGAGTATTCTCCGTCCACCGCTACGTGAATTACAGTTCCCACATGAGTGCAGGGGATATACTTTACATTTATTTGATCCATAAGCATGGCGTTACCCACCGCCACTTTGTGACCGTCCACGGTTGCGGTAATACCGTTGCCGCTATTTTCTACAACGTCGGTAACCTTTTCTCTGTCAATTTCTTTGCCGTATGCCGACTTAATACTTCTTGCAATGGGGTGTGAAGATGAAACTTCAGCATAGGCTGCAAATTTTAAAAGCTTCTCCTCTTCCATGGGGTTGTGGTGAACCCCCATTACTTGGAATACACCTTCCGTTAAAGTGCCTGTCTTGTCCATAACCACATACTTGGCTTGGGACAAGGTCTCCATATAGTTTGCGCCCTTGATCAAAATTCCCTTTCGACTTGCTCCTCCAATTCCCGCGAAGAAACTTAAAGGAATACTTATGACAAGTGCACAGGGGCAACTGATTACTAAGAATATAAGGCCTCTGTATATCCACGAGTACCAATTGGGCGGAAGGTTCATTGCCGTCATTCTAATAACAGGTGGAATAATTGCGAGTGCCAGCGCCGAAAAAGTAACGGCAGGTGTATAGTACTTGGCAAATTTTGTAATAAAGTCTTCGGACTTTGCCTTTCTCATGGCGGAGTTCTCTACAAGTTCCAAAACTTGAGACACAGTTGATTCGCCAAACTCTTTTGTAGTCTTAACTTTAATTACTCCGTCCAAGTTAATTGATCCGCTGAAAATTTCCGTGCCTTCACTTACAAGTCTCGGCAAAGACTCTCCTGTAAGAGCGGCCGTGTCCAAGTTGGATCTGCCTTCTACAACGACGCCGTCAATGGGAACTTTTTCTCCCGGTTGTACGACGATTATAGACCCTACTTCCACTTCGTCCGGATCAACCTGTTTAAGGTCGCACTCTACTTCAATGTTGGCATAGTCGGGGCGAATGTCCATAAGGTCTTCGATATTCTTTCTGCTTTTGTCCACCGCCATGCTTTGGAACAATTCTCCAATTTGATAAAAGAGCATAACGGCAACGGCCTCGTTATAGTCGCCGGACTTTTCATAAAATGCCAAGAAAAACGCACCTAAAGTTGCTACAGTCATTAAAAAATTTTCATCAAAGACCTGACCGTTTATTATTCCTTTAAAAGCTTTAAGGACAATGTCGTATCCGATTATTAAATAAACTGCCACATATAGAATCCCTTCAGTGACGGGGTCGAATTTTGCAAAATTTAAAACAATTAGCAAAACGACACTGAATATAATTCTGTTGAGCATTTTCTTTTGAGATGAATTCATTACTTTATTATTTCAAAATCCGGTTCTATTTTTTTGCAAAGAGATTTAACCTCTTCCATCTTTGCTTTCCAATCAACCCCTTCAGCAAATTCAATGTTCATTTTACCGAATAAAAAATTTACAGTGACGGAACTTATTCCTTCCATCTTAGCCACTTGTTCTTCAATTTTGTTTGCGCAATTTGCACAGTCAACTTTAATCTTAAAATTCTTTTTCATACTTGCCTCCTATTTAACAATTAAGTAATCGTTTAATCATATATAATGTACTACGTTTTCATTTAAAGGTCAAGGTATTTTAATATTTTTTTAATTTATTGTATAATGTCCATGGAGGAACACTATGGGCTTTAAATTACCACACAACCACGGAGAAGAAGGATCGGAAATTATATTAAAAGAAGCTTTGGACAGAAGAGAAGATTTTGAAAAGATTTCCGACATCTTTAAACAACTTTCAGACGCAACAAGGACGAGAATTTTTTGGCTCCTCTGTCACAGAGAGGAATGTGTCATAAACATTTCGGAATTTTTAGGCATGAGCAGTCCCGCCGTAAGTCATCACCTGCGCACGTTAAAGAATAAAAATTTAATTACAAGCAGAAGAGATGGCAAAGAAGTTTACTATAAAGCGGCGGACAATGAAGCTGCAAGAGAACTACATAAAGCAATAGAAAAAATCATGGACATCGCCTGTCCATGATCTTTTTTTGTTTGTGTATTTTATTTTTAGCGGCACTTAATTTCAATGCCTTCAATTTGTAATAACTTTATTTTCTTTTCCATGCCTCCCGAGTAACCGGTGAGTTTCCCTCCCGCTCCTATCACTCTGTGGCAAGGGACGATTATAGATATAGGGTTGTGACCCACGGCACCTCCTACTGCTCTCGCAGACATTTTATCGTCACCAACTTTTTTTGCAACCGCTCCATAAGTTGTAACTTCTCCGTAGGGAATTTTTAAAAGCTCCTTCCAAACTTTAAGTCGAAAGTCCGTGCCGCGAAATTTTATAGGAATTGAATCGGCAGTGGCTCTCTCCCCTTTAAAGTATGAGTCCAGCCAAAGCCTTACTGTTTCAAAAATTATTAGTTCATCATTTTTAACACAGTCTTTTACATCAAACTGCCCTTCAAAATATAATCCCGTTAAATTTTCACCGTCGGAGACAATTGTAAGCCTTCCCAAAATCGAATTGTAATTTGTGTAATAATTCATGTCCTCACGCCCTTACTTCCTTTGTATACCCATTATTAGTAAGCGGCTATATTATTGGGTATATTAGCTATGAGTGATATAAGTAATTAAATTGATATAGGAGGTATTTATGAAAATTGTAATAGTGGGTGCCGTTGCGGGAGGTGCAACTGCCCTTGCTAGACTTAGAAGATTGGATGAGTATGCTGAGATAGTTGTCTTTGAACGTGGTTCCTATCCCTCATATGCCAACTGCGGACTGCCATACTACATAGGCGGCGCTATCAGCGAAAGAGATGCTCTTTTTGTCTCCACAAAAGAAAGTATTGAGAACAGATACAATGTGGACCTTCGCACAAATACCTCGGTAGTAAAAATTGACAGAGAAGGTAAAAAAGTATTGGCAAAAAATTTGATCACCGGAGAAGAATATGAAGAGTCTTATGACAAACTTCTACTCTCCACAGGCTCAAGTCCCTTTATCCCCAATGAAAAGTTTTTAGAACAAAAGGGTGTCTTTAAACTTTGGACCGTTCCCGACACCGATGAAATATACAGCTACATTGCAAATGAAAATCCAAAGAGAGCTGTCGTTGTTGGGGGCGGATTTATCGGCCTTGAAATGGTTGAGAACTTGGTGGAGCGAGGTATAGATGTTCACCTGTGCGACATGTCACCTCAAGTCATGCCGCCCCTTGACAAGGACATGGCAAAACTTGTGGAAAACACATTAGTCGAACACGGCGTTAAGCTTCACTTAAACGACGGATTAAAAGACATTGTAAATAACGGCGCAAAAGTTATTTTAAATTCAGGCGCTGAAATTGAAACGGACATGGTTCTCTTGTCAATAGGTGTGAGAGCAAATTCCGAAATTGCAGCAGATGCCGGATTAAAATTAAATGACAAAAAAGGCATCACTGTAGATGAATTTATGGCAACGGAAGACGAAAATATTTTTGCAGTGGGCGATGCCATAGGCGTTAAAAACTTTGTCTTCGGATACGAGACCATGGTTCCCCTTGCAGGACCAGCCAACAAACAAGGTAGAAGTGTGGCTGAAAATATTTTAGGCCTTTCAAAAAAGAAATACCTTGGCACAATGGGCACATCAATTGCAAAAGTCTTTGACATAGCTGCGGCAAGTGTGGGCGAAAGCGAAAAGGCTTTAAATAAAATGGGCAAAGTTTACGGCAAAGACTATCACTATACGTTGATACATCCAAACAGTCACGCCAGCTACTACCCTAACCCGACGCAAATGACTCTCAAATTAATTTTTGACAATGAAGGCAAAATTTTAGGAGCACAAATTGTAGGCATGACAGGTGTGGACAAGAGAATAGACGTCATAGCAACTGCAATGCACTTCGGCGGCACCGTAAAAAACTTGACGGAATTGGAACTGGCCTATGCTCCACCCTTCTCACAGGCAAAGGACCCGGTAAACTTTGCAGGCTACACTGCCGAAAATATTTTGGCGGGACTCTCCAAGCCCATGACCTACGACGAGATGATGGAGCTTAAGGAAAAAGATGGATATGAACTTATAGACGTGAGAGAAAAAGATGAGTTTGATGCAGGAACTATTGAAGGCGCACGCCTACTTCCCCTTTCAACTTTAAGAGACGAGCTTCCCAACCTGGACAAGAGCAAGGAGTACCTCATCTTTTGTGCCGTGGGAAGAAGAGGATATATTTCACAGAGAATTATGGAACAACACGGCTTTAAAACTCGCAACTTAATGGGCGGCATAAAAACTTACAGAGATATGCAATAATGTTGTGACAATTAAAATTGATTATTTAGCTTCAATTCTGATAAAATGTAAACATATTAAAGGCTAAAAACTTAAGGAGGCACAATGGCAAAGACAGGAAAAAAATTAACTTTAATAAAGATAATAATCTTAATAGTTTTGGCTGCAGTAATATTTATTGCAGGCATGATGCAAATGAAAAAGAACATGACACCCGACATTACCTCTGAACTGATTAACAACAGATTGGAGGATGCGAAAGAGCTTACAACTTTGAAATACCATTACACAAACATGGGACAGTTTCAAAATCAAAGCGACTTTTACGGCTGGAAGGTACCCTTTACCACCAAGGCATTTATCGTCTCCTATGACGGCGTGATAAATGCAGGTGTTGACCTTGACGGTGCAATGGTAAAGGTCACAGGCAAAAAAGTTCAAATAATGATTCCCCATGCAAAGATTCTATCTCATGAGATCTATGAAGACTCGTTGCAAGTATTCCTTGAAAAGGATTCAATCTTCAATCCCATAAAAATTTCCGACTACAACGACTTTTCAATGGATCAGAAACAAGTTGTAGAAGAAAAGGCCATTGACAAGGGACTCCTTACAGAGGCGGACAAAAAATCCGAGGAGGCTATAAGAGATATTTTACGCTTGGATCAATATTTGAAAGACTACGAAATTACAATTGAATTTCTTTAACAGTAAATCCTCTCTTCCGAGAGGATTTTTTTGTCATAAGTAAAATTTATTTGTATTTTATTTAGTATAAGTATATGATTAATATAAATTAAATACAGGGGAGCTTGTATGCAGGCTGAGAGGAAGGATGACCTTCGACCCTTATACCTGATGTGGGTAATGCCGCCGTAGGAAAAGTTTGTCACAGGAGGATCTGCATCAGGGACTCCTGTTTTTTATTGAAGGGAGGAAAATTAACTTGTGAGGCAGGTTGAGGGGGAGCGCCCTTGACAGATGTAAATGCGAGGGAAGCCGTGTTCCGGCGTGAGAGGATGCCATAAGCATCGACCGACTGAAATTTTTACTCAAAGGAGATATTATGACAAATTCAAAAACAAAAAAGTTGGCCATTGCAGGCGTCCTATGTGCCATTGCAGTTGTGGGAAGTTTATTTTCATTTCCCGTCTTCGGAAGTAAGTGTGCCCCCGTTCAACACATGATAAATATTTTGTGTGCCACACTATTAGGACCTCTCTACGGATTGGGAGTTGCCTTTGCCGCATCTCTACTTCGCAACTTACTTGGCATAGGAACACTTATGGCATTTCCCGGCAGTATGTTCGGCGCCCTTTTATGCGGCCTTGTATATGCAAAGACAAAAAATATTTTTTGGACAATGGTGGGAGAAGTATTCGGCACCGGAATTTTAGGCGGCCTTTGTGCATACCCTGTTGCAATTTTATTTATGGGCAAAAGCACGGCAGGTCTCGCCTTCTATGTATACATTGTGCCCTTCTTAATCTCCACGGCAGTAGGAGCGATTATATCCGGAATAATTCTTTTAAATTTACAAAAATCGGGAGTTCTTAAAAATATTCAGGATTCCATAAATAAATGAGGTGCTTATGTTTAAAGAAGTTTTTAAAAACGTGAGGGACACCTGCCCTTTAATTCACAACATAACAAATTATGTAACGGTAAATGACTGTGCAAATATTTTAATTGCCTGCGGTGCATCGCCCATTATGGCTGACGATCCGGAAGAGGTTGCGGAAATAACGGAGCTGTGCCAAGGCTTAAATATAAATATCGGCACACTTAACTCACGGACAGTTACGTCAATGTTAAAGGCGGGCATACGTGCCAACGAGTTAACCCACCCGGTAGTCCTCGACCCTGTGGGAGCCGGAGCATCAAAGCTTAGAACCGAAACGGCCCTTAAACTTTTGGAGCAAATAAATTTTGCCGTGATACGCGGCAATGTTTCGGAGATAAAAACTTTGGCCATGGGGAAAGGCACCACCATGGGCGTGGATGCAAAAGCTTCGGACAAAATCACAAAAGATAATTTAGGCGAATACATTGCCTTTGCAAAAAGTTTTGCCGAAAAAACCGGAGCCGTCGTCGCCATGACGGGACCTGTGGACATAGTGGCAAATAATAAAACCGCCTACTGCATTTACAACGGAGAACCTGAAATGGCATCCGTCACAGGCACAGGCTGTCAACTGTCGGCAATGGTGGCGGCTTTTGTGGCGGCAAACCCCGATAATGTTTTGGAAGCTGCGGCGGCTGCAACTGCTGCCATGGGTCTTGCAGGTGAGATTGCAAAGTCTCGCATGAAGGACATGGACGGCAACGCCACGTATAGAAACTACATTATAGATGCCGTTTACAACATGAAGGTCGAAATTTTGGAAGAAGGAATAAGGTATGAAGTGCGATAAAAAAACGATGTTGCTCTACGCAGTTACGGACAGAGCATGGGTGGGAAAGCAAACACTCTATGAGCAAGTTGAATCCGCTTTAAAAGGCGGCGTGACTTGTGTCCAACTGAGGGAAAAAAACCAAAGTGAAGAAGAATTTTTAAGAGAAGCTATAGAAATTTCATCTCTTTGCAAAAAATACAACGTGCCCTTTATCGTAAATGACAATGTGAAAATCGCCATAGAGTGTAATGCCACGGGAGTCCATGTGGGACAGGACGACTGTGAAGTCTCGGAAGTGCGAAAGCTTGTGGGCGATAAGATGATTGTCGGCGTATCGGCACACAATGTGGAAGAGGCAAAAAAAGCCGTGCCATCGGGAGCCGACTACTTAGGCGTGGGAGCAGTATTTTCCACTTCGACAAAGGCGGACACAAATGTCCTTTCATTCGAAACTGTAAAGGCGATTTCAGACGCCGTGGACGTGCCCATTGTTGCCATTGGCGGTATTAATAGAGATAACATTTTAAAACTTAAAGGCACGGGAGTGGACGGCGCTGCCATTGTAAGTGGAATTTTCTCCGCTGAAGACATTGAATCGGAATGTAAAACTCTTAAAGCTTTGTCAGAGGAAATGGTAAATTCATGATAAAGTGTGCAATTTTTGACATTGACGGCACCATCTTCGACACAATGGAAGTGTGGGACAGTGTGGCAAAAATTTTTCTCACATCTTTAAATCGAAAGCCTAAGCCCGACTTAACCGACGTGATAAAAACCATGAGCCTTTATCAGTCGGCGGAGTATTTGAAAAAAGAATACAGTTTAAGTCTTTCCATAGAAGAAATTATGGAAGGCATTAACAAAATCATTGAGAACTTTTACTTTTACGAAGCCTTGCCGAAAGAAGGCGTTGTGAAATTTTTACAAGAGTTAAAGCACCGAGGCATTCACATTTGCATAGCCACGGCAACGGATCGCTACCTAATTGAAGCGGCCCTAAAAAGATGTGAGATGGAAAATTATTTTGAAAAAATATTTACCTGTACCGAAGTGGGACACGGCAAGGACGAACCGATTATTTACGAGGTCGCCGCAGAATATTTCAATGCAAATAAAGATGAGGCCATCGTCTTTGAAGACGCCTATCACGCAATTGAAACTGCAAAGAAGGCAGGCTTTGTTGTGGCGGGAGTATTTGACAAAAGCGAAACAAATCAATCCGAAATCCGCAATATGTCGGATTACTATATAGAGGATTTTCAAAATACGGTAGAAATTTTAAAGTGAGACAAAAGTCTCAAGGGGTACATTGGGGGCACCACCTTGTATCCCTATACAAAAAGTGCTGAGGAGGTAATTATGAAAATGAAAACAGCATTGACCATTGCGGGAAGCGACAGCAGTGGAGGCGCCGGTATTCAGGCTGATATTAAAACCATGTGCATGAACGGTGTTTATGCAATGAGTGCCGTAACTGCACTTACTGCGCAAAACACAACCGGCGTGAGAGCTATTCAGGAATCGACACCTGAATTTTTGAAAGAACAAATTGATTCAATCTTTGAGGATATCTATCCCGACGCGGTAAAAATCGGCATGGTATCTTCAGCCGAATTAATAAGAGTGATAGCTGAAAGGCTTAGGTTTTACGAAGCAAAAAACATTGTAGTAGATCCGGTTATGGTTGCAACATCCGGCTCAACTCTTATGAAAACAGATGCAGTTGAAACTCTTATTGCAGAACTTCTCCCCATAGCAACAGTTGTTACTCCAAATATCCCCGAAGGAGAAATACTTTCAGGTATGAGCATCGACTCGGAAGATGCCATGGTTCGCGCGGCAAAAAAAATCGGAGACAGTTACAACTGCGCAGTCCTTTTAAAGGGCGGTCACAATATAAACGACGCAAATGATCTCCTCTACTCCAAGGGCGAACACACTTGGTTCAGAGGAGAGAGAATAGATAATCCCAACACCCACGGCACGGGATGCACCCTTTCAAGTGCTCTTGCATCAAATCTTGCCAAAGGCTTTTCATTAAACGAATCGGTAAAGAGAGCCAAGGACTACATCTCCCGCGCTCTTAAAGCGCAACTTAATTTAGGCAAAGGCTCGGGACCTATGGCACACAACTTTGACCTTACAGGCGAGTTTTCAAAGGAGAAAGAGTAGTATGGAAGAACGTAGAACTACCGTCTTTGAAAACGGATTAATATGGTTCGGTGCCGCAGTCTCCATCGCGGAGATCATGACAGGCACCTATTTCGCGCCCTTGGGCTTTTCAAAAGGTCTCTTGGCGATATTTATCGGCCACGTAATCGGATGTATCATGCTCTTTTTGTCAGGACTTATTGGAGGCAAGGCACGTAAGAGCGCCATGGAATCAACTAAGATGAGCTTCGGACACAAAGGCGCCCTTTTCTTTTCAATGTTAAATATAGTTCAGCTCATAGGCTGGACTGCAATAATGATTTTTGACGGCGCACTTGCCGTAAACGGAATTTTTAATATAGGCAACTGGATATGGTGTTTAATAATCGGCGTTTTAATAATCATCTGGATATTAATCGGCATTGAACACTTGGGCAAATTAAATACCGTGGCAATGACTGCCCTCTTTGTTTTGACAATAATATTAAGCTTTATAATTTTCGGCAAGGGAAATGTACTTAACGTAAGCAGTGAAGGCATAACCTTCGGCGCAGCTGTAGAACTGTCCGTGGCAATGCCCCTCTCGTGGCTGCCACTTATCAGCGACTACACACGCGAAGCGGAAAAACCTTTTAAGGCGACGGCGGTAAGTGCTCTTACCTACGGCATAGTTAGTATGTGGATGTATGTAATAGGAATGGGCGCCGCAATTTTTACGGCGGAAATGGACATAGCGCAAATAATGTTAAAGGCGGGCCTTGGCATCGGAGGACTTTTAATAGTAGTCTTCTCAACAGTAACGACTACCTTCCTTGACGCCTACTCGGCAGGTATATCAAGTGAGTCTTTGTCCAAAAAAATTAACGGCACAAAGTTTGCCATAGCCGTGGCGATTATAGGCACGGTGGGAGCCATTACACTTCCCTTGCATGACATTACAAACTTCCTGTACTTTATAGGATCCGTATTCGCCCCTATGATTGCAATACAAATTGCCGACTTCTTTATTTTAAAAAAGAACACGGAAGAGCTTTCATTTAACGCACAAAATCTTATTATATGGCTCATAGGCTTTGTGGTCTATCGCCTTTTGATGAAAGTGGACATAGTAATCGGCAACACATTACCCGACATGATCATCACAATCATAATCTGTGTTATAGCTAATAAATTAAATAAGAAGTGACAAACTAAAAAAAGACACCTTACGGTGTCATTTTTTTATTGCTTATAGCTTTTCAACTTTTATTTTTATTTCGTGGCCGTTTAGGTCTTGGGCTTCTCCTTCAACCTTCGCTTCCGTTACTTTATCTGCAAGTGATTCCGCCTTTATGTGTTCTACGTTTTTCATCAATGCATCGGTAACTTCTTTTGACGTTTCAAATTCAATTGACACGTGGTCGAGGACGTCAAAGTCTTTTGCCTTTCTAAGTTGTTGTATCTTGGATATAAATTCTCTTACATAACCTTCTTCTATAAGTTCAGGTGTAAGTGTCTCATCCAATATTACAAAGAGATTGTTTTCCATCATTACGTCAAAGCCTTCCTTGGCATTTATTGTAACCAAGATGTGGTCCTTTGTAATGTCATATGTCTTATCTCCAAGTTGTACTTCAACCTTGCCTTGTGCTTCAATGTTGTCAAGTATATCTTTGGCATTATTTGTTTGAAGATATTTTGTAAAGCCTTTTATGTCTGAACCTAATTCCGGTCCTGCAACTCTGAAGTTGGGCTTTAAGTTGTAGTCCATAAACTTGGACAAGTCTTTTTCAAAGACTACATTCTTTACGTTAAGCTCTTCTTTAATTAGCTCTTCAAGGCCTTTTAATGTCTCTTTGTACTTGCCGTCTATAACTACTTCTTTAAGGGGTTGACGTACCTTTATCTTTGCATTTTCTCTTGAAGCTCTGCCTAGTGTTACAAGGTTTCTCACAAGTTCCATTCTCTCTTCAAGCTTTTCGTCAATTAAAGACTCGTCGCACACAGGATAGTATTCCAAGTGAACGCTTGTCCCCCCGACCAATTTTTGGTAAAGTTCTTCAGCTATAAATGGAACTATGGGAGCGATAAGTTTAACCAGCCCTACAAGCACTTCGTAGGTGGTGTTGTATACACTCTTCTTGTCTTCGTCTTGCTCCGTCTTCCAAAATCTTCTTCTGTTTCTTCTAATGTACCAGTTGGAAAGGTCTTCTATTACAAAGTCTTGTATTTCTCTTACAACCTTTGTCACTTCAAAGTTATCCAAGTCGTTAGTTACATTTTTTACAAGGTTGTTGTATCTTGAAAGGAGCCACTTGTCAATTTCGTCTCTCTTTTCATAGGGCACGTTAAATTCTCTCGGGTCAATGTTGTCTGTCGATGCATATAGTGAGAAGAAGTTGTATATATTTCTAAGTCCGCGGAAGAATTTGGACTCGATTTCTCTCAGTCCGTCTTCGTCAAACTTGGTAGGTATCCAAGGCGGTGATACATATATTAGGTACCATCTCACTACGTCGGCGCCGTATTTGTCAAAGAGCATGATGGGGTTAACTGTGTTGCCCCTGGTCTTACTCATTTTCTTGCCGAATTTATCAAGTATTAAGTCGTTTACAAGTACGTTCTTGTAAGGACTTTGCTTTTTAATATAGGATGCGATTGCAATTAAAGAGTAGAACCAACCTCTCGTTTGGTCGATACCTTCGTTGACAAAATCAGCAGGGAACAACTCGTCAAAGTCGTCCTTGTGTTCAAAGGGATAGTGCCATTGTGCAAAGGGCATTGCTCCCGAGTCGAACCACACGTCGATTACGTCTTTTTCTCTCTCCATTATGCCGCCGCACTTGTCACACTTAATGTGTACATTGTCCACATATGGTCTGTGAAGTTCTATGTCTTCGGAGATATCTTCTATGGCTCTTTCTTTTAATTCTTTTCTTGAGCCAACACTTGTGGTGTGACCGCAGGAGCACTTCCAAATTGGAAGAGGTGTGCCCCAGTATCTGGATCTTGAAATTGCCCAGTCATTTAAATTTTCAAGCCAGTTGCCGAATCTCTTTTCTCCCACGTGATCCGGGAACCAATTTACATCCTTGTTGTACTTAACCATGTCGTCCTTGTACTTTGTAACTTCAATGTACCAAGACGGGTGTGCGTAGTAAATTAAAGGAGTGTGACATCTCCAGCAGTGAGGATAGTTGTGAAGCATCTTTTGTGATGAGAAGAGAAGTCCGTTTTCTTTCAAGTATTGAATTACATCGGGATCCGCATCTATTACAAATTTTCCAACCCATGGAGTGTCGGTGTACTTACCTTCTTCATCTACAGGATTAACTACAGGCAAATTATATCTTCTGCCGGTGTTGTAGTCGTCTTCCCCGAAAGCAGGTGCCGTGTGTACTATGCCCGTACCGTCTTCAACTGTTACATAGTCGGCGGTGGTCACGTAGAAAGCTTTTTTGTCAGGCTTAATGAAGGGCATGAGTTGTTCGTATTCCATGTACTCCATGTCCTTGCCCTTCATCTCTTCTACAATTTCAAATTCCCTGTCCTTCATAACTTGTTTTGCCAAGTTCTTTGCCATGTAGTAGTATTCGGTGTCACCTTCGTAGGTGTGCTTTACCTTTACATAGTCTATGTCGGGAGATACGGTTAAAGATACGTTTGAGGCAAGTGTCCAAGGAGTTGTGGTCCATGCCAAAAAGTATTCATTGTCCGTGTCTTTCTTTTTAAATTTAACAGTGACTGTCTGTGTCTTTATTTCTTCATAGCCTTGAGCTACTTCGTGAGATGCAAGACCTGTGCCGCAGCGCGGGCAGTATGGAAGTATCTTGTGACCTTCATATACCAAGCCGTCTTTAAACATTGAATTTAAAATCCACCACACCGTTTCGATGTAGTCATTGTTAAGCGTGACATAGGGATGGTCAAGGTCGATTAAATATCCCATTCGCCTTGTCATTTCACGCCATTCTTTTTCATATTCAAATACGGATTCCTTACATTGTTTGTTAAACTTTTCCACGCCGTACTTTTCAATGTCGTGTTTGCTTTCAAGGCCCAATTTCTTTTCAACTTCAATTTCAACAGGCAGTCCGTGTGTATCCCAGCCTGCTTTTCTCTTTACTTGATAGCCTTGCATAGTCTTGTATCTGCATGTCATGTCCTTTAATGTTCTCGCCATAACGTGGTGTATGCCGGGCTTGCCGTTTGCAGTGGGAGGTCCTTCATAGAAGACATATTTCTTCTCAGGATCCCTCTCTGTAATTGACTTGTGTAAAAGGTCAATGTCGTCCCAATACTTTGAGATCTCACCTTCCCTCACACTTACATTTTCTTTTGATAAATTTTCAAATTTTTGCATTTCTTCACTCCTATAAAAAAATCCCCTGAGCTTATGCTCAAGGGACGAATAAACCGTGGTACCACCCAAGTTCCGAAAAAATTTCGCTCTTTAGACTATAAGGCGTCACCCCATGGCATTACCCATGACAAAAAAAGTGATCTAAGCGAACACTGTCTTTGAGTTTTCACCAACCACTCTATCTCTTTAGACAAAATTTTCGCTCCGTCTTTTTATAAGTTATATAAATTCATTCAGCGTTGAATCTTTTAAATTTTTAATAATAGCGGACTGTAATTCACCAAGCTTCACATGAAACTTACAATGACCCATAGCATCTACACATTCGTTCTTGGTGCAGTATGGATTTTGTCCGTCTAAGCATCTGTTAATGACTATGGGGCCGTCAATAGCCGTTACGACTTCGTAAAGGTTTATGTCTTTCGGGTCTTTACACAGTCTGTAGCCCCCTGCCGCGCCTCTTTTAGCTTCAGTAATTCCCGCCAAGTTTAATTTTCTCAAAATTCTCAGTGTAAATCTTAAGGGAACTTGTTCTTCTTCAGAAATTAATGATGCAGGCACTACATCCTCATCGGATCTTGCCAGATTGCCCACTATTCTCAAGGAATAGTCTACTTCTCTTGTTATTCTCATAATATCACCTAATCATTCTATTATATGGAAAACATTTAGTCAAATGGCTTCCTAAGACCAATGACAACTGAATTTTCATCTAAAGCTACGTCCTTACTTGTAAGACACATTCCTTTTTTAATATGCCTTTTAGCTACTGCATTTTCGTTTATAAATCCTATAGGCACAAGGTCCTCTGATTTTTTAATTGAATACTTTTCCAAAGTTCCGTAGATGGAGTTGCCCCCAATGCCTTCGATTTTTTCGCCGGGCAAAATATCTCTCTTCGCCACACATATTGTTTCGGCTGCAGGTGTGTCATAACTTGAAACTATTGAAGAGTCTCTTAACAATACGGCTTTTGCAATTGAAATGGGCACTTCAATACTTGTAAGGTGGTAGGGCCTGTACAAAAGATAGTTAGGTCCCTCGCCCATTTTTAAAAACCTCATGTCGTAGTCCATGCTCTCGCTCTTTGCTCTTACTACTGCAAAAACTCCCGGGGCAATACCTCTTACAAAGTCTACAACCTTGTAGGAGTTTAAGATGCCTCCCTCTTCTTTCAAAGATAAAATTGAAGGTAGGGTCTTTGTGTCTGCCGAGATGTTGTGACAACCTCTCACATCAGGTACAAAACCGGTAGAGTTTGCTACTGCATTTAATTCTATCATAGTATTGGTGCCGTCTACAAATGAAGTTAACATTCGCGGCGAAAGTTTTTTTGAAATTGCTTCCTCTGTAAGCTCTTCCACCGTGGCATATACATTTAGGGGATTGTTCTTTCCCTTGCCAAGTGCCAAGACTTCAAGGTCTACAAAGTTTGCAAACTCGTAGAGCTCTCTAATGGCTCCCGGTTCATCACCGGAAATGCCTGTATATATAAGTCCCTTTTCACGGGCACGTTTCGCAATTTCAATGCCGCAAGTGACATCCATCTCCACGTTAAGGCTCACAATGTCCCTTTCGTATTTAATGGCATCTAAAGAGAGCTTAGCTCCCGCCTCAATATTTCCCGTGGCATCAACTACCGCGTGAACATTAAGTGCCGCGGCAATTTCATTTACATCCGTCGCCACAACCTTGCCTTTTTTAACCGCGTCATGTGCTTTTGAAATTTTATCGCAGACTTCATAGTCCACTTCCATTTCGTCTAAAAACTCTATGACCTTATTTATATTTCTTGATGCAAGGCATACAGGATTAAAGTTTTCCATTTTAATTAGCTGCGCAAAAATGGACTTGCCCATTAAGCCCGCACCTACTATGCTCACATTTATATCGCCAAATTCTTTTAACTTTTTTAAAAGATAATTCATATGTCCTCCAAAGACAAAACCTTTCCGCAAAGTGCGGCAGATGAAAAGGCCCATTGAATGTTGTAGCCGCCGCAGTCGCCGTCCACGTCCAAGGCCTCACCTATTAGGTACAGTCCCTTTATAATTTTTGATTCCATTGTTTCGGAATTTACTTCCTCAGTTGAAATTCCTCCGCAAGTCACTTGTGATTCTCCATATCCGTTTAAGCCTTCCACTTCAAATCGTGTGGATTGAAGAACCTTTATTATTCTATCACGAAGACTGTCATTTATTTCTTTTAATGGAGTATTTTTATCAATATTTATTAAAGCTTCGACAACTCTTAGAAATTTCTTGTCACATACTCCCTCTATAAACTCACCTAAAGTTGAGTCGCTATTATTAAAAGCATTTACAGCAAAGCTTTCAAAGCCTTTCTCTAAATTATTTACGAAGGGTATCTCCATATAGAGTTTTGAATTTAAATTCTCTCCCACTTTGCGAGACAAATCTAAAATCGGCGGGCCTGAGATGCCGTACTTTGTAAAGAGCAGGTCCCCTTCTTCTCTTCCTATGACCTTATCCTCTTTAATAAGTCTTACTTCTCCTACGACCTTTGTCCCTGCCAGGTGTCTTAAAAATTCACTCTTAAGTTTTACCTGCACAAGTCCCGGGAAAGGTTCGACCAATGTATGACCCAGGGATTTTAAAATGCGATAGCCGTTGCCGTCAGATCCCGAGACAGGCATACTCATTCCTCCCGTGGCAAAAACAACTCTGTCCACATAAAAGGGCTCCTCATCTTTAAACTGTAATTTAAATCTGCCCTTGGTCTTTTCAATTTGTCGCAAAAAATAATTTGTGTGTATATAAATATTTTTCTTTTCAAGCTCCCGCAAGAAAAGATTTAAAACGGATGATGCTTTTAAAGTGACAGGATATGTCCTTCCGTTTTCAATTGAAGTAGAGAGCATGAGATGAGATTTGAAGAAGTCTATTGTCTCTTCCTTGCCGAAATAATTAAGTGCCGGCTTTACAAAGTCTCTATCCTCTCCATGGTAGTACTCAGGTCCCATGTTAAGGTTTGTATAGTTGCATCTGCCGTTGCCTGTTGCCAAAAGTTTTTTGCCGATGCGATTATTTCTTTCAAAAATATGTACTTCGTGTCCTTTAATTTGAAGTGCCGCCATTATTCCCGCAGCACCTCCGCCTATTATTCCTATTTTCATTCTATACCTGCCTTGGTCTAATTATAACAACAAATGGGTGTTTATAATAGTGCTTTAATGTATATAATATTCTTTAAGGAGGCATTATGAAAAATATTGCAAAGAGATTTATAAATTACGCTAAGTATAATACGGCATCGGATCCTAAAGTTGAGACATGCCCTTCGACCAAATCACAGTTGAGTTTTGGCGAGGTACTTGTCGAAGAACTAAAGGACATAGGTGTTTCAAATGTATATCAATCAAAGGACGGCTACATCTACGGAGAGATACCGAAGAATATTGAAGGGGCACCTGCCATCGGTTTTATCGCACACATGGATACAAGCCCCGACTTCTCATCAGTCAATGTAAACCCCAAGCACTTCACCTATGAAGGCGGAGACATTGAGCTTAAAGGCAGAAGTATAAAAGTAAAAGAGTTTCCATTTTTAAATAATTTAGTGGGAGAAGAATTAATTACCGCCGACGGCACAACGCTCTTAGGTGCAGATGACAAGGCCGGCATTACCATAATAATGGAAGGAGCCAAGTACTTACTTGAAAACCCGGACATTAAACATGGCACGGTGAAGATAGGCTTCACACCTGATGAAGAAATAGGCCGAGGCGCAAAGTTATTTGACGTAAAGGACTTTGCTTGCGACTTCGCCTATACCTTTGACGGCGGACCGATAGGCGAGCTTGAATATGAAAACTTTAACGGCGCAAGTGTAGTCCTTACAGTTGAAGGAGTTAATATTCACCCCGGCAGCGCAAAGGACATTATGGTCAATTCAATTTTGGTGGCAAATGAATTTATTTCAATGCTGCCTTCAAATGAAACACCTGCCACAACGGAAGGCTATGAAGGTTTCTACCATGTAATGGACTTCCAAGGCACAGTTGAAAAAACTGTAGTTGAAATGATTATAAGAGATCACGACAAAGAAATTTTTGAAAACAGAAAGAAGTACGTGAGAGAATGTGCCGACAAGCTTAACGAAAAGTACAAAGGACTTGTAAAGTGTGAAATAGAAGACTCCTACTACAACATGAGAGGAGTCATTGAAAAGAATATGCACATTGTAGACCTGGCAAGAGAGTCTATGGAAGAAGTGGGCATTAAGCCTTTGATCCAAGCAATAAGAGGCGGTACTGACGGCGCTACTCTTTCATACATGGGTCTGCCCTGCCCCAACCTTTTCACAGGAGGATACAACTTCCACGGTCCTTACGAATTAATTCCCGTTGCACACATGGAAAAAGGCGTTGAGCTAATGATTAAAATTGTAGAGAGGGCTTGTAAATGAAAGA
The DNA here is from genome assembly GCA_902488815.1 of uncultured Eubacteriales bacterium. Classification (GTDB taxonomy): domain Bacteria; phylum Bacillota; class Clostridia; order Tissierellales; family Peptoniphilaceae; genus KA00134. Next base: position 76,927 of record CABTXP010000002.1, read on the forward strand.
CATTGAAAGAATATTAAAACACTTTAAAGACATTTCAAATATACCGAGAGGATCTGGAAACGAAGAAGAAGTTTCAAAATTTATTGAGGCCTTCGGCAAAAATTTAGGACTTGAGACAAAGAGAGACGAAGTTAACAACGTGATAATTATTAAGCCTGCCACACCGGGCTATGAAAATTCAAAGACCGTTGTAGTCCAAGGTCACATGGACATGGTGTGTGAAAAGACTTTAAACAGCAATCACGACTTTTTAAAAGATCCAATTGCAAATATTAAAGAGGGCGACTTTATTCACGCAGATGAGACAACATTAGGTGCGGACAACGGTATTGCCGTTGCCACCGCCATGGCTTTGTTGGAAGATAAGAGCGTTGTTCATCCAAAACTTGAGTGCCTATTTACAGTAGAAGAAGAAACTACTATGAAGGGCGCCAACCATTTAAAAGAAAGTGACTTGGAAGGCCGCATTATTTTAAACATTGACTCAGAAGAAGAAGGTGAGCTCACCTGCTCAAGTGCCGGGGGCAAGCTTTACATGGGACACTTTGAAAGAGAGTTCATGCCGGCAGGAGATGAAAAGTCTTATAAGATTTCCCTAAAGGGACTATTAGGCGGTCACTCCGGAGTTCAAATTCAAAAGAACAAGGGCAACGCCGTTAAACTTTTGGCAGAAGTATTAAAGGACATGAATGGCTACAGAATAGCAGACTTTAAGTCCGGCACAAAGAACAACGCCATCCCGAGGAGCGGCGAAGTAATTGTCCTTTCACCAGATGATGACTTTGAGTCCAAGGTTAAAGATGCGTTTGAAAAAGTAAAGGAAGCTCACAAGGAAGTGGAAGGCGAAATAGTTTTTGACTTGGAAGGAGCAAGTCCGTCCCCCGCAATGTCTATTGATGATTCAAAAGACTTTGTAAATTATCTTTCGGAACTTCACACCGGACTCTACTCCGTTATGAAGGAAGGATTTACGGAAACAAGTTCCAACCTTGCAATAGTTGAAAGAACTTCAAAAGGTTTTGACGTTCACAACTTACAACGTTCCGCATCTCACGAAAAGATGGACGAGCTTGACAAGAAAATTAAAGACACTTCGGACAAGTACAAAGTTAAATTTGAATACACCGGCGAGTACCCGGCATGGGAATACAACGAAAATTCAAAGCTGAAAAATTTGGCAATGAAATTATACAAAGACATTACAGGAAAAGATATGTTGGTGCGTATAACTCACGGCGGACTGGAGTGCGGAGTATTTTCAAACACCTTCCCCGGCGTAGACATTATCTCCTACGGCCCGAACATTTTCGGAGCACACACTCCCAAGGAAAAATTTCAAATTTCTTCCGTGGAAAGAGTTTACGACTATACAAAAGAACTTTTAAAAAATTTAAAATAAAAAAAAAGACAATCCCTTGAGATTGTCTTTTTATTTAGAAAGCAACTTTGTAATAAAGAGCTATAAAGGTAAGGATAACCGCCGCAGGCACATATATAAACTTGCCCACATAGTACCATGCGTTTGAAACTTTTTTCGAAGCACCTAAGTTCACCTCGTTGATCAAGTCGTCCTTGTCCATAATATAAAAGAATGTAAAAGCACCAAGTGCCGCGCCGATGGGGATGATGTAAATTGAAACAAGATCCATCCACGGGCCCCAACCTGTCATGATGGCACCCTTAACACCGCCGATTGGATTCATAAAAAGCCCCGGCACAAATGCCACAATGCCGATTAAAATAAGAGCTACGTTGCGAGTGAGTTTGGGAAAAGTGTGCATTAAAGATTCGCACACTACTTCAAACATATTTTGAAGAGAAGAAATTCCTCCGAACAAAACTGCAAGATAGAGAACAACTGCAAAAATTCCGCCGCCCCTTATTGATTGAAGTATCTTAGGGAGAGTCACAAACAACATTCCCGGTCCCCCTTGTGGGTCTTGGGAGAAAGAAAAGAGCGCCGGCACAATGACAAGTGTTGCGACGAGTGCTGCCAGTGTGTCGAAGAAACCTGTCTGTCTTGCACCCGACAGTATGTCCTCGTCCTTTGAAAGATATGCGCCGCAGACAATCATTCCGCTTCCCGTAATGGATAGAGAGAAGAAAGCCTGTCCCATTGCCCCTACAATTACATTTGGATCCTTTAACATTTCAAAGTCCGGCGTGAAGATGAATTTATATCCATCAACCACTCCGGGGAAAAACGCAATTCTTATTGCTAAAATTACAAATAAGAAAAAGAACAAAGGCATCATAAATTTGTTTGCCTTTTCAATTGAAGACGCACCCCTCACGCAAGTTAAAAGTGTAATAATAATTACCGCAACTTGGTACCATACTACGGAGAAGTTTGTTCCTGAAAATCCTGCAAACCATTCGTCGGTAGCAACGGTCATAAGAGTTCCCGTGACGGCATCTGTTAAAGATTTAAGTACATAGGACACAATTATTGCATAGCCGATGGAGATACACAGCGATCCCGCCAAGGGCAAAAAGCCCAGGATCTTCCCCACTTTTCCAAGGCCTCTGTTGGACCACGCCTTTTCATAAGCGCCCACTGTACCTGTCCCTGCAAAACGTCCCGCAGCATACTCAGACGTAAGTCCTACAAAAGAAAATAGGACAATAAAGATTAGGTATATGAGCAAAAATGCTCCGCCGCCGTTTGCAGTTATTTTATATGGAAAGCCCCACACATTTGCCATGCCTACCGCCGATCCAACGGCAGTTAGTATAAAGCCCCATTTAGATTTAAATAAATTATTTTTCATAATACCTCCGATTGGGTTACATTATACATTAAAGACTGAAAATAATCTCTTTATCCAAATAAAAAAAGGACTTTCGTCCTTCAATTATTTCAATCCTTCGTATAGAGTTCCCTCTTTTTCGGCAATATATCTTTCAGCGTTAATAGCCGCAATAGCTCCGTCTGAAGCTGCAGTTACAACCTGTCTTATTTTTTTCGACCTCACGTCGCCTATGGCATAGACTCCTTCAATGTTGGTCTCCATCTCTTCGTTGGTTACAATGTAGCCGTCCTTTAAAGTTAAAGTGTCTTTAAAGAGTTCAGTCTGTGCCACATTTCCTATGAAGACAAAAATTCCGAAGAGTTCCTTGTCACTTGAGATAGTTGTCACTTCGCCGGTCTTTTTGTTTTTAAGGACCAACTCATTGACAATTTTGTCGCCTTTAACTTCTTCCACTACAGTGTCCCAAATAAATTTAATATTGGGAGTATTCATAGCTCTGTCCTGTAAGTTCTTTGAAGCACGAAGCTCGTCTCTTCTGTGAACTATGTAAACGGTACTTGCAAATTTTGAAATAAATAGGGCCTCGTCAACTGCCGAGTCGCCGCCGCCTATTACATAGACAGGCAGGTCTTGGTAGAAAGCCGCATCACATGTGGCGCAGTAGGACACGCCTCTGCCTTGAAATTCTTTTTCACCAGGCACACCCATTTCCCTGGGCTTTGCACCTGTGGCGACTATTACTGTCTTGGACTCATAGACCTTGTCCCCCGCCGTAACTTTTTTAACAGTGCCTTCAAGGTCAACCTTCTCAACAGTTTCGTAAATAAATTCCGCTCCGAAGTTTTCACCTTGTTCCTTCATCACTTGCCCAAGTTCCATGCCATCTATTTTAATAATGCCGGGGTAGTTTTCCACATCAGCTGTCCCTGCAATTTGTCCACCTTCAATGGTGCCTTCAATGACCAAAGTCTTAAGCTTTGACCTTGAAGCATATAGAGCCGCGGAAAGACCTCCCGGACCTCCCCCGATTATAATCAAATCATACATTCTATCTCCTCCTAAATCATATCTACCCAATTGAAAAATTTTTGAACATAGGATATTGTAAAGGGTATGGAGGAAAAAATGAAGAAGAATTTTAAAATATTTTTAAGCCTTATATTTATACTTACCTTTACCGTAGGAAATGTTTTTGCAATAACGGTAACTGATTGGAAAAATAATTTAACCGTAAACGATGGCGGCGGAGCAAATATATCTGAAGAAATCACCTATGACCCCGACGGCAAAATAAACGGCGTCTACAGAACTATAAATGTTAAAGCGGAAGACATTGAACTAACCAAAGTAATGGTTGACGGAACAGACTATGCATTAAAAGAAGATGCCAAGAAGGGAGACGAAGGCGTCTACACTTTAAATAACAAAGACGACCTAGTGGAAATTAAAGTATTTAAACCGACTAAGTCACCCTTCACATTGACACTTCAATACGAAATGAAGGGCATAATAGAAAAAGGCAAGGACTTCGGCCACCTTTGGTACTCTTTCTTTAACGACAACGACGGCGAAGTTAAGAACATGGAAGGCACAATTACCTTCCCCGGTAGAGACATTTCTTCATACGAAGTATACAGAGGAGATGCCGAAAGATCCGGCGACACCTTTACAGTCCGTGGAGAAAATATTAAGTCCAAGGACAAGTTGGAGCTTGATATACTCTTTGATGTAAATGAATTTAAAAATTATTCCAAGGAAATCGACGTGACAAAGTTGGAATACACAGATGAAATAAAATGGAATGAAATAAAAAAGGAACAAAATGCAAATAGGGCTAAGGACATTTTGGCTATTGTCTCCGGAATATTTGCAGTCCTTGCCATAGTCCTCCCTCTATACTTCTATAGGAAAATCAAAAATAAATTCGGCGAAGGAAGAGAAGCATCAGGTGAGCTTACAATGCTTGCCCCTGCTCTTGCAGTTGGATTTATAAGAGGCAATTACAGTTACATGTCCATGCTTCTTGCCACGCTCTTGGACTTTGAAAGAAAGGGCATTGTAAAAATTTCCGAAGAAAAATATCTCACACGAAAAGGCAAAGAGAGAACCAATATAATTTTTACAAAGACGGGAAAGACACCTGAGCTAAAAAACGAAAACTATTTGTACAACTGGCTCTTTGAAGACAAGAACACATTTGAAACAAGAACTATAAACGAATTCAGAACAAAGGATGCTGAAACATTTTACCAAAAAGGCTCCCTTTGGACTGAAGCAATTACAAATGAATTAAAGGACATGGGACTTAAACCTGTGACAAAATCTCATACGGTATTGGGAGCACTTTCCCTAATAGCCGTGCCGTTACTCTTGGTCCTTGCACTAATATCAATTATTAATGGAGTAACCTTAGGTTATGCAATACTTCCCTCATTAGCAGTTCTTACTGTGGTGGGAATAAAGTCCTTCTCACTTAACACTCCCTACGGCAAAGAGCAATTTAATAAGTGGAACGAACTTCTCACAGCCTTCGGCAAAAAAGATTTTCAAATGGAAGGCTTTGAGGACAAGAAGGACGATGTCATGTTGTATCGCATCGCCATGGGCAACGACTACAAACAAAATTTGGAATTTGCAAGGCGCATCGACTTGGATACAAACACTTACTTCCCCTTCTACTGGACTGCCACAAACGGCAGATCTGTAATGCAAACTACAATTAACAGAACATTTACAGGCTCATCCTCAGGCGTAACAACATCATCCGGCAGCTCAGCCTCAGGTGGAGGCGGCACAGGTTCGTTCTAAAAAAATAAGAGGGTCAGTTCATCTGCCCTCTTTTTTCATTGCCTTATGACTCGTTACACAACTTCCCGGTCATGTGGTCAATAGAAAGTTCCATAACCTTTGTCACCCTTAACATTCTTTTAATAGTGTCCTCAACGTTTTGAGGATCAGGGTCAAACTTCAAGCCGAATTTTCTCATAATCTCTTCTTTACGACTCTCATCTTCCACAAATTTTATTTTGCCGAAGATTATAACGCTCTTTATATTTAAAGCCCAATCCCCTTCTTTTCTAAAGCCCTTGTCGTAGACGCAAAAAGACACTTGATTGTCTCTCATTAAAGCGTCAATTTTATGCCCCTTCATGGCGCTGTGAAAATATAGCTTCTCCGACTCCTTGTCGTAGTAGAAGTTCATGGGAAAGCCGTAGGGATATCCGTCCTCTCCGTAAATGGAAAGAATGCCTCGCCACTCCTTTAGTAAAATTTCAACACATTCATCCTTGCCAAGTTGTTGCTTGGCTCTTCTCATTTCTCTAAACATATGCACCTCATAATTTATACTTACATACATATTAACTTATAGAGGGGAATAAAAAAAGCGAGTTGCCTCGCCTTTATTATTTCATTAAGTAGTCGTCAATCATCTTAATGTATTCTTCACCTATATAGCTTGTTCCTTTTTCAACTTTAAATTCCTTCATGGAAGTTTCCTTGCCGTTAATTTTTAAAACAGATTTAGTGTTGTCTATTTCAATAAACTTGTCATTTAAAGAAATTTTTGTACACTTGGTTTCCTTGTCCCAATTTACTTCAGCATCTAAAGCTTCATAGTATGATCTTAAATAGTAGCCCTTGCCTTCTGCTTTAAAATCTTCCATGTCAACAGTCTTCATTGTATCTATGACATATATCTTGTCAGGGTTAGTAATAGGCGGCAAGCTTGCAGTAGCAATTGTGTATAGCACTGCCAAGTCCTTGTCCTTTAAGTCCTTAACTTTTTCCCCTTTCATATTAATGCCGAAGGTCTTGTCGGAAAAATCTACAATAAGTCTTTCCGAAGCACCTCGTCCCGCTTTGTCAAAGGTATCCACTTCAAGAGAGTATTTTGCTTTCGAAACATTCACTCCGATAAAACCTGGCGTTAATTTAGCAGGATAAGATTGAAGCACGGGAGTGTCCTTTCTGAAAAAGTATTGAATCTTTTCATTCTTCTTAAATTTATAATCCTTGACAAGTTCACCGGTCTTTAAATCAACTACGGGAACACCTTCTGTGTAAAGGTAAAGTTTTCCCATGCCCATGTCTTTTGCATCTTCATTCTTAACCAAAATTTCTGAAAACTTCCCGTCCTTATTTACTTCCTCAACCTTTGCAAAGTATCCAACATAGCCTTTTAACTCATTGGTCTTGGCAAAAGCCAAACACGTTACGCTCAATAAAAATATAAAAGCGTATGTAAAAAATTTTTTCATATTGTCCTCCTTGATACCGTTATTATAACATTTACCCTCTAAAAACTTTTTACAAATTAGTTACACAAAGGTTCCGATATGATTTAAATAATCTTTTTATTTACTCTCAAAGGATGACACACATACTTCTTGCGCCGTGAATTGTGGAAGAATTGAGTTGACTATACTATAATAGGATGTAGGATCAAATGAAATGGAGATTAATATGGCGAATAATACACAAAAAATTATTTATGATGCTTTCAGCAATATGTTGGACCACATGCCCTTTGATAAAATTACCGTTACGGCTCTTATAAAGGAATGCAATATAAGCCGCAACACATTTTACTATCACTATGAAGACATCTATGCACTACTTGACGAAGTGTTGGCAAGTGTTCTGAAAAAATATAATGACGCTACAAAAGAATACAAGTTGCAAGATGTACTTAAAACTCTTCTCTATGACTGTCGTGAAAATCAAAAGAAAATTTACAACATATTTAATTCCCTGTCACGAGATCGCATGGATCGTTATATTTTCAATCAGGCAAACAGTATTATAACTTACAGGATAATGAAACTTGCAACGCAGCACAATGTGGAAAAAGAACGTGCCGATGCCGTTTCAAATATTGTGAGATATTCAATATACGGATTCTTTATTCAATTTTTATGGGATGACATGAAAGGTGATATTGAAGAAAGTGTGGACAATCTTTGCCAAATCTACAATGAACTTATTGAATCAATGCTTGTGTAAATATTTGCACACTTTTAATATTTTGTTCTAATTAGGACACGGATTACCTTTTGCATCTTCGAAAAACACTTTAATTAATATATTCTGTAAGTATATTGATATTATAGGAGGCTAGTTATGAGTGTTAAATCGAACATTGCAAAACTTGGTCTTAGTAGTGCTTTTGACCATCTTTACAAGGACCCGGATAAAAATTTACTTGAATTAATGGATTGGGCCGATAAGTTTTCAGGTGGCAACTTCCCCTCACAAAGGAAGACAATTCGTGAATCTATCGAAAACCCCGATCATCCATACTATAGTTACGTGCGCCACGTAATTAACGATATTGATCCCGAAGTAATGAAAACCGTAGCATGTAATTTTTTCATTAACTCCAACCTAATAGGCGGACCAATTGAAATGAAGGCGAGAGAAAAATACAATTGCAACATACCTTGGGCTATTTTAATGGACCCCACCTCGGCATGTAACCTTAAGTGTACAGGATGCTGGGCTGCGGACTACGGCAATAAATTAAATCTGACATTTGAAGAGATGGACGACATTGTAAGACAGGGAAAAGAATTGGGAGTTTATTTCTATATATTCTCAGGCGGTGAACCCTTGGTAAGAAAGAAAGACATTATTCGTCTCTGCGAAAAACATACGGACTGTATGTTTACAGCATTTACCAACGGCACACTAATTGACGAAGAATTTGCAGATGAAATGCTTAGAGTTAAAAACTTTGCTCCTGCAATTTCCCTTGAAGGATTTGGCGATGCAACAGATCAACGCAGAGGACAAGGTGTCTATGAAAAAGTTGTTAAGGCCATGAAAATTCTTCACGAAAGAAAATTAATCTACGGAATTTCATGTTGTTACACAAGTGCAAACTATAAAGCAATAACATCAAAAGAATATTTGGACATGATAATCGACAACGGAGCATATTTTGTGTGGTACTTCCACTACATGCCTGTAGGTATGGATGCAAGTCCCGATTTGCTGCCCACACCTGAGCAAAGAGAATATGTATATCATCACATTAGAGAATATCGCAACAACAATCCTCTGTTCATAATCGACTTTCAAAACGACGGTGAATACATTGACGGATGTATTGCCGGAGGTAGAAGATACTTACACATTAATGCCAACGGCGACGTAGAACCTTGCGCATTTATTCACTACTCCGATTCAAATATTCGTGAAAAAACTGTGTTGGACGCACTGCGCTCACCGCTATTTATGGCATATCACAACCATCAACCCTTTAACGAAAACTTGTTGCAACCTTGCCCCATGTTGGAGAACCCGCAAATGTTGCGTGACATGGTAAAGACAAGTGAAGCAAAGTCAACGGATATGCAATCACCTGAGCCGGCAGAACACTTATGTGCAAAGTGCGACGGCTATGCGGAAAATTGGAAGCCTAAGGCTGATGAACTATGGGAAAAGAGACTTGAAGAAAAGCCTAAGCTTAGAAAACATGCCTAAAATTAAATAGATATAATATTAAGAGCGAACAACTTATGTTCGCTTTTTTTATTTTTTAATAAAAGTTTTGAACAGCCTATATTTTTAACAGTCCCTCAGTATTGCAAAAAATTTCATTAGAGCTATAATTAAAACGTTTAAAGAACACAGACAATGTATGGAAGGAAGTAATGACATGAGCAGTTTGTTGCCTGTAGGCATCGCCCTTTTTGTGGGACTTATGATGACTAGACTATTTAAATTAATGCACCTGAAATTCCCCGACGTCACCGCCTTTTTGTTGGCAGGTTTAGTTGTGGGACCCTACTGCTTGGGCAAGTTGGGCGTAAAAGGTGTCGGGTTTATAAAACCGGAGGACATTGAACACATTCGAGTAATATCAAATGTGGCCTTAGGCTTTATCGCCTTTGACATTGGAAACGAGTTTCGTATGTCGCAGCTTAAGACCTTCGGCAAAGCCGCCCTGGTCATAGGTGTGGTTCAGTCGGTCTTTGCAACCTTGGTAGTTGATGTGGTGTTAATCGCCCTCTATAAAGTCTTAGGACCTGACAAGCTGCCGCTACCCGTTGCCATAACCTTGGGCGCCATAGCATCTGCAACAGCACCTGCGGCAACACTAATGGTTGTACGTCAATACAAGGCCAAGGGGCCTCTAACCGATTTGCTTTTGCCCATAGTTGCCCTTGACGATGCAGTAGGGCTTGTAATCTTTGCTGTGTCCTTAGGAGTGGCACAGGCATTTAACGGCGGCACACTAACCATAACATCAGTAGCCGTTGAGCCCTTAATTGAAATAATTTCTTCCCTGGTCTTAGGTACATTTATGGGACTGATACTCACAGGTTTGGAAAAACTTTTCTTCTCAAACTCCAACAGGCTTTCCCTCACCATTGCATTTGTCATGCTCACAATAACACTTTCAAATATGAAGATACAATTTACAGACGAACTGTTGGTAACTTTTTCTCCCCTACTTGTTTGTATGATGCTTGGCACAATATTTTGTAACTTCTCGGAATTTTCACCGGATATAATGGAGCGAACGGAACAATGGACAAGCCCTCTATACGCCGCATTTTTTGTAATAAGCGGAGCGGAGCTTGACTTAGGCGTGTTGCGCTACCCTTCAATAATTATCATAGGTTTGGTCTACATACTTGCAAGATCTTTGGGCAAGTACTACGGTGCTCGCGGCTCATGTAAGGCAATGAAGTGCGACGAAAATGTGACAAAATACTTAGGCATCACTCTCCTTCCTCAAGCGGGAGTAGCTTTAGGCATGGTGGTCACGGCGGAAGTTTTGGGCGATGAAATGAGCTCGATGATTAGTAACATAATTCTCTTCAGTGTATTGGTCTACGAAATTGTAGGTCCAATGCTTACAAAGATGGCACTTATAAAAGCGGGAGAAGTTGCACCTGCCCCATCTGAAAAAGAAAACAGAAGACGCTTTAAGAGAAGAGAAACAATATAAAATTATATTGGGGACATAGTATATTGGGGACATTCGCAAGTTAGCGTTAGCGTAACGTGCGTGTGTCCCCTTTTTGTTTTGTTTATATCGGGGACATTCACCCTCCTTCGTCGGGGACATTCACCAGTCAAGCCGAGCTTGACAGGTGC
>CABTXP010000003.1 GCA_902488815.1 uncultured Eubacteriales bacterium
CTATGAAAAATATATTATCATCTTTAATCGCTGTAAGCAAGTATATTAGAGGGTTAGAATGTGCTGATTGTTAATGTTGTTAATAATTTAATTATTGTATTGTTCCAAAAAAAGCACAATTTTTTAAAAGGAATTTTACTTTCCGTGAAAAAAAGAAAATGATTTCACAATATTGTCGGTAAAAATAAATGTGTAGCTCAAATGTATATAATGCTTTGTTATTAGGAGTGTACCGACATACTGATTATTGTTAAGACTTGTTTTGAAATAAAAAAAGTGTAGGTCGTACCTACACTGATTATTTTTATAAAAGTTTTATTCCCTCTTCCATCATGTTGGTGGTTAATACATGGGGTGTGCCGGGGAAGGTTCCGAATATTATTTTGCTCTTGTCCTCGTATACTTCTCGGGCCTTTTCGTAAAACTCTCTTTGCCATTTGGGGTTTACCTGGTCGTCTTCGGCGCCGTTAAGCATTATGAGCTTGCGGTCTTTCAGCTTTTTTACGTGGTTAATAGGGTCTACTTGAAGTATAAACTCGTGAATTCTCCTTACTTCTTCCGTACACGTTTCACTGTTATATCCGTGGATTACGGGTTTTAAATTAAGTGTGCCGTTAAAGACAAGTGCCCCTTTAAACAAGTCGCTGAAGGTTAAGAGGCATCCTGCAGTCATGGCGCCCATGGAGTGACCTGCGACGTAAATGTTGTCCGGGTCGGCGTTGTATATTTCTACAAGCTCCCGAAGTATTTCCGGTGCCTCAATAATGTTATCCATAATTGTGCGAGGCAAGTATTCTCTTTCCACTTCCGGGTCTTCATAGTTAAGTTCCGTAGTGTTTCTACACCCGTGGTAGTTTGACTGAGGGATTAAAACTTGAAAGCCGTAGAGGGCAAAGATACTTCCTCTGAAGATTTGGTTCTCCTTTGAGCTGCTCCAGCCGTGATAAAAGACTATGGTCTTATATTTTTCCTCCCCTGTCTTGGGAGTAATAAGTGTGGCGGGGGTTCTTGTGATTTTTATTTCTCTTTTATCAAAAAATTTGCTTTTAAGTTCCATTTTACCTCCTAAAATATATTAAAGTGTTTAAATATTCCTATGCCAAGTGTAAATGTAAAGACACTTAGGGCGAAGGACATTGCAAGTATTTGAGATGTTAATTTGTAGTCCGAACCCATTTTTTTCGCGTACAAAAATGTATTAATTGCAGGGGGCACGGCAAAAAACACGTAGGTCACTACCAATTCTTCTCTGTTAAATCCCATTAAAATTGCCGCCGGCATTATCATTAAAGGCATCAGTATGTCTTTGTATATTGCGGAGAGCCAGATAATTTTTTTGTCCTCTTTTGAGACTTTAAAGTTGAGGCTTCCTCCTACAAGTATTAAAGCAAGAGGTGTGGCAAGTTTTGCAAGCATATTTAAACTTTCATAAACCATGCCTTGGGGCACATAGTGGAGTCCTCTTACAATAAATCCTGTCATAGTGGCGATAATCATGGGGTTGGTCACAATTTTTAGTATAAAGTCTCTCACATTTATCTTGTCGCTGTGATAGTAAGTAAGCATTGATATGGCAAGTAAGTTGTAGACTGTAATGCCGAAGGCGATTATAGGCACGGACTCACTTGGAGCCAAGTCTCCCAATATTCCGTAAATTATGGGAAAGCCCACATAGACAAAGTTGCCTCTAAAGGCTGTATGTACAAAGGCCGTAAGTTTTTTTACATCTTTTATAAAGAGTTTTCCTATCATCAAGGCTAAGAAAAATGTAAGTAAAATTCCGCCTAAAATAAATGCAATATACCTTGGATTAAAGTCTATTTTTTCTTCCATTACCACGTCCAAAAAAAGTGACACGGGCAGGGCAAAATAAAAGACAAGCTTTGTAGCTCCGTCTATAAATCCCTTTGATATAAGTCCCTTTCGTTTTGAAAAGTATCCTATTCCCATTATAAAAAATATGGGAAAAATTATTTTAAATCCTTGAATAAAGTTCGTCATTTTATCTCCCAGTTAACGGGTTCTACCCCCTTTGATTTTAAGTAGTTGTTGGTTTTTGAAAAAGGTTTTGAGCCGAAAAATCCCCTATAGGCAGAAAGTGGCGAAGGGTGTGCCGACTCCACTACAAAGTGATTTTTAATGAGTTTTTTCTTGCTCCTTGCATGGCCGCCCCAAAGTATAAATACAACGGGCTCTTCCTTTTGGTCCAAAAGCTCTATGACGCGGTCGGTAAAAATTTCCCATCCGATTTTGGAATGGCTCATAGGGTCGTTTTGTCTCACGGTAAGAGTAGTGTTTAAAAGCATGACTCCCTCTTTTGCCCAGGGGATTAAGGATCCCGTCACGGGAATTTCAAGACCTAAGTCATCATGAAGTTCTTTAAAAATATTTTTAAGTGAAGGGGGCTGCTCCACATTTTCTCTCACGGAAAAAGCAAGGCCCTGTGCCTGATTGGGATTGTGATATGGGTCTTGCCCAAGTATTACAACTTTTACTTTTTCATAAGGCGTGTATTTAAAGGCATTAAATATATCCTCTGTCGGAGGATATATTGTAAAATTTCTGTATTCAGCTATTAAAAGTTTTCTAAGTTCCAAGTAGTAGGGCTTTTCAAATTCATCTTTTAAAAGCTCCTGCCACTTGCCCTTTAATATGTCTTTCATCTAAATAAGTCCTTTATAGATGTGGGGGCATGCTCCGGATTAAAAATTCTCACAAGTCTGTCCACACATTCGTTTTTTGCAAATACAATTAATCTGTCACTTTGTCTTATTTCAGTTTCTCCGCGAGGCACGACAATTGTGCCGTCTTCTCTTTCAATGCCGCAAATTAAAGAGCCTGCGGGTAGATCGATTTCTGAAATTTTCTTGCCTGTTATTCCAAGGTCGTCTTTAATTTGAACTTCAAGCATTTCAGCTTTGCCGGAAAAAGTTATGTATGTGTTAATGCCCTTGTTTCCTCTAATAATCTCTACGATTTTGTTGGCGCAAATGGTAAGAGGATTTACAAAACGGTCTATGGAAAGCTCGTCAAGTAGTATTTCGTAACTCATTGTATTTATTATAGATATAGAGTGAGGTACATTGTATTTTTTGCCCATAAGGCCCATTACAATGTTAAGCTCGTCAGAGTCCGTGGCACAGACAAAGACGTCTTGGTGCTCAATCTCTTCTCTTTCCAAGACTCTAAAGTCTTCAAAGTCCCCTCTTACGACCAAGGCGTCCGGGAGATTTCTCCTTATTCTTCCCACATTTACGTCATGTTTACAAATTATCTTTAGATTACAGGGGCGTTTTAAAATCATGGATCCCGCCACATCTACAATTTTTTCTCCCCCGACAATCATTATATTTTTTAAAGTGTCCTTGTGAAAAATCACCAGGTTTTCGTATCGAAAGTTTTGAATGTCCTTTGTAAGGCCTGCTATGTAAAGTATGTCGTCCTTGCCCACAACTGTGTCGCCGTCAGGGACAATAATTTTATCATATCTTGCAATGGCAACTATTAAAAAGGGCGTAAGGGTGCCTATGTCTGAAATTTTCTTGTTGACAAATTCGCTGTCGCTTAAAACTTTAAAACTTAATACTTGCAGCTTGTCCTTGGCAAAAAAGTCGCTCTTGCCGCCGAAGTTGTCAAAGACAAAGTCGTTTATTGCCGTAGCTCCTTCTCTGTCTATTGAAACTATTTCGTCAATGCCTAAATTTTTCTTATATTCTTCATTGTCTTCAATTAAAGATATCTCTTTAAATACGGCAACGGTCTTTTTAACTCCCGCCTTTTTGGCTACGGAGCAAATTACAATATTGGCCCTGTCTGAACGGGTGAGGGCAGCTACCACGTCAAAACTTTTAAAATTTGTCTCTTCAATAAACTTAGGATCTAAGGGATTAGTCACAACAAAGTTGTGGTTCTTCATTCTCCTAAGTCTTCCCAATTTACCTTCGTCATTATCTACAACTGTTATGTTGTGATTTTCCATGGCCAAAATTTTTACAATTCTCTCTGCAATTCTCCCTGCGCCTACAATTAAAATGTTCATTCCTATACCTTCCTGTCAATAATAATTTCATATTGGAATTCGGGGAACTTTTCTTTCATCTTCTCCTCTATTTCAAGTGCCTTCTCAGATACTTCACGTGCCGTCTTTACTTTTTCAGGATCCACCACTACATCTACGTGGACAGTGTTTTCATTTACCATAAAGTCATGAAACTCAATGGGGCCCTTTGTAAGGGCAAGGACTACCTTGAGCCTGCTTAAAATTTCTCTGTACTTTGTTGATGCGACTCCTACAGGATCGGCGTGGGCAACAATGTGGGCGTCCATGGCCTCTCCCGCTTCGTATTGAATGCGCTCCATCAAGTTGTGGGCAGTAGTAAGGTCCATGGTATGAGGCACTTCCACGTCCATTACCACAATAATTTTGTCGGGGCCGTAGGTGTTTACAATAATGTCGTGAACTCCCACTACGTCCGGGTATGAAAGTACCGCCTCTCTCAGCTCTTCAATATATCCTTCCGGAGGATTTTTGCCGATAAGGTCGCTTACACAGTCTCTGATAAGTTCAAATCCGGAGTAGCAAATAAATACAGACACAATTACGCCGCCGACGCCGTCCACGGCGTAGCCTGAAAATTTTTCCACTAAGATTGAAACAATTACAAATCCCGTCACTATTGCGTCGCTTAAAGAGTCCTTTGCAGCCGCGGTAAGTGGGCTGAAGTTTACAGCCTTTGCAACTTTGGAGTAAATATTTCCCTGCCAAAGCTTGGCAAGAACTGAAATAGCCATTATGGCAATTTGTAAATTCGTGTAGAAAATCTTTTCAGGATGAAAGACTTTTTCCAAAGAAGATTTGAAAAATATAAATCCCACCGCAAGGACAATGGCGCTTACGACTAAGGCGGCAACATATTCTATTCTGCCGTGGCCGTAGGGGTGCTCCTTGTCTGCAGGCTTACGAGAGTAGTAGACTCCCGCCGCCATAATTATATTTGATGTGCAGTCCGTAATGTTGTTGACACCGTCGGATAAAATTGAGACGGAGTGTGTCGCCGTGCCGATAATAACTTTTACGGCGCCTAAGATAATATTTATTATTAGGCCCACTACCGATGCGGCAAGTCCTATCTTCATACGGTCTTCATTTCCAGTATTGTAATTTCCGATTTTTAAAATCTTTTTAACTATCATAATATCACTGCTTTTATTATAACTGATTTGAACTTAAATTATTTAAAGAGCTTTGCCAAATGAGAGTTTAATTTTCAGTAAATATACTGTAAAATGAAATCGTACGGGGGTGAAAATGAAACTGAGTTACTTACTCGGCCTTTTAGGTGGACTTACACTCTTCCTTTACGGAATGGATCTTGCCAGTAAGGGCCTTGAAATGGCAGCGGGTAGCAGGCTGCAAAATTTAATAGAAAAATTTACTTCCAACAGATTTAAAGGACTTATAATCGGTATAGTTGTAACGGCGATTATGCAGTCCTCATCTGCATCTACCGTTATGATGGTAGGTTTTGTAAACGCGG
Organism: uncultured Eubacteriales bacterium; assembly: GCA_902488815.1. Lineage (GTDB taxonomy): Bacteria > Bacillota > Clostridia > Tissierellales > Peptoniphilaceae > KA00134. The sequence continues at coordinate 5,538 of CABTXP010000003.1, forward strand.
GCATTATGACCATTGAGCAGACCATAGGAATAATTATGGGGGCAAACATAGGTACTACAATTACAGGCCAAATCGTGGCCCTTGACATTGTAGGTGCGGCTCCTTTAATGTGTCTTATCGGATTTGCCTTAAATAAATTAGTAAGCAAAAGAATGGTAAAGTACACGGGTCAAACTATTTTGGGACTTGGCTTTATTTTTATGGGAATGAAGGCAATGAGTTCCGCCATGGCACCCTTGGGAGAGACGCCGGAATTTTTAAATTTAATGATTAAGTTTCAAAATCCCCTATTCGGCATCTTGGTAGGTACCTTGGTGACAAGTGTCATCCAGTCCTCCGCCGCATCTGTAGGTATGCTTCAAGCGGCATCCAACATGGGTGTAATGACTTTAAGGTCAAGTATGTATATAATCTGCGGCTTTAACATAGGCACATGTATTACATCTGTACTCTCTTCAATAGGCGCCAACAAAAACGCCAAGAGAACGGCTGCCTGTCACGTGCTCTTTAATATATTAGGTACCGTAATATTTGTAATACTTGCATTTTTTATACCTATAGATCAGTTTATACTAAAGATATCAAGGCCTGTGCCTGCAGCTCAAATTGCAAATATGCACACCCTTTTCAACATACTTTCCACAGTAATACTTTTCCCCTTCGGCAATCAAATTGCGAGACTTTCCAAGATTATTATCCCGGGACAAGATGTGGTAAGAGACGAAAAATCACTTCAATACTTAAACCCGAAGGTAAAAGACACGACATCATTATTTGCGGGAGTAAGAGCTGAGACGGGCAGAATGTTCGGTCTTGTAAAAAACAACTTTTACATGAGCATTGAAATATTTGAAAAATTTGATCAGGAAAAATACAACCTGTCACTGCACAATGAGGAGATTATAAACTATCTTAACTCTCAAATTTCAAAGCACATAATAGAAAACATCAACCTTCCCATGGACGAAGAACTTGCATCTCACTTTACAGCCTATCTTAGAATAGTAAGAGACTTGGAAAGAATAGGCGACCACATTAAGTCAATAGTGGAAAACGCAAATGTATCCTATGAACAGGGACTGCCATATACAGACGAGTCCTTGCGAGAGTTTAAGTCCTTGGAGCAAATGATAGAGTTTATGTTCAAATCAATTGAGACGGAAACTCACAAGCCAAAGAGGATAAACGACTTGAGACTCTACTATGCACGAGTTGAAAACAACATAGAAGTCTACAGAAAGCTTCACATTGAGAGAATGAAGAAGGGCATTTGCGATCCGGAAAGCGGCATCGCCTTTGAAAAATGTTTGGTGGCATTTGAAAGAATTGCCGCATATCTATACAATGTAGGCAAACTTGCAATGTAAAATTTTAGACAACATAAAAATTTTAGATGATGTTAAAAAAATAAAGGCTATGATTACATAGCCTTTTTTGTTGCGTATTTATTAAATTTTTTCCTTATACTATAGGGGGTTCTTCCGAGGCTTGCCGCCGCCGCGAGGGTATTTGTCGGGAGTGTGTTTTACTTTTTTTATCACGATAAGGGCGCGGTAGTTGTCATCGATTTCAATTTCCTTCACTTCTTTTAACTCTCCACCAAGTATTTTTATTGCCTTCTCGGATTTTGTAAGTTCCTCTTTGTATGAAGGGCCTTTCATCGCCACAAAGTAACCGCCTACTTTTACAAAGGCCATGGAGTACTCCAACAGTGTGGGCAGTTCCGCCACGGCTCTTGACACGGCAATGTCGTAGCTCTCGCGATACTCTTCTTCCCTTGCCATTTCCTCCGCTCTCTTGTGTAGGCATTTCACGTCGTGAAAGCCTAAGATGTCACAGACTTCTTCCAAAAAATTCACACGCTTTTTAAGTGAGTCAATTAAGGTGAGTTTTAGGTCTCTGTTGTAAATCTTAAGAGGCACACCGGGGAAGCCTCCTCCCGTGCCTATGTCTATTACAGACTTTGCTCCCTCAAATATGTCTAAAGTGAAAAGGCTTAGAGAGTCTAAAAAGTGTTTGGTGTATATTTCACTCTCTTCCGTGATGCGAGTGATGTTAAATTCTTCGTTTCGCATCAAAAGGTGAGCCTTGTACTTTTCAAAGCTCTCATAGTCTATGTCGGGATTTAAATTTAATTTTATTAAACCTTCTTTAAATTCCATTACTTCTCCTTAATTTTTCAAGATGTATTAAGAGCACATTTATATCCGCAGGGGACACTCCCGTAATACGAGATGCCTGTCCAATGGACTCGGGCTTTATCTTTTGCAGCTTTTCCTTGGCTTCAATTCTAAGGCCCTGAACACTTTCGTAGTCAAAGTCCTTATCTAAAGACTTGCTCTCAATCTTTTTAAACTTCGCCATTTGCTCTTCCTGCTTTTTGATATAGCCTTCGTACTTAATTGAAATGTTAAGCTGCTGTGCCACGTCCTTTGTCACTTCCGGCCTGTCGGGATCCAAGCCCTTAACCTTTTCGTAGCTCAGCTCAGGCCTTCTTATTATTTCCTTTAGGGAAAGGGCGTTGTTAATAGGTGTGGAGCCTAAGGCTTCTATAATTTTGTTGTTCTCTTCAGTAGGTGTGATGGTGAGTTTTGAAAGTCTTTCAAGTTCACTTTCAATTGCATTTTTTCTCTTTAAAAACTTTTCATATCTTTCGTCTGAGACAAGTCCCAAGTCTCTTCCGATTTGGGTAAGTCTCAAGTCCGCATTGTCTTGGCGTAGGGACAACCTGTATTCCGCCCTTGCAGTCATCATTCTGTAAGGCTCTCTTGTGCCCTTGGTTACAAGGTCGTCAATTAATACGCCGATGTAGCCTTGAGATCTGTCCATAATAAATGGCGGATTGCCCTTTACTTTTTGCGCCGCATTTATTCCCGCAATAAGTCCTTGCGCCCCTGCCTCTTCATAGCCGGAGCTGCCGTTTATTTGGCCCGCAAAGAAAAGATTTTCAATACTCATGTGTTCAAGGGAAAGTTTTAAAGCCGTGGCATCTATGGCATCATATTCTATTGCATAGGCCGTGCGCATAAACTCTACATTTTCAAGACCTTCTATGTGCTTGTAAAGTTCAATTTGCACCTCTTCAGGCAGAGATGAAGACACTCCCTGTACATAGATTTCGTCTGTGGAAAGTCCCTCCGGTTCCAAAAACACTTGGTGCTTGTCCTTGTCTTTAAATCTGACTACCTTGTCTTCAATTGAAGGACAGTACCTGGGGCCTAAGCCCTTTATGTCTCCTAAGTAAAGCGCCGATCTGTGCAAATTTTCTCTAATTATTTCGTGTGCCTTTGGCGTAGTGTAAGTTAAATAACATGGCACCTGTTCTTTTTTTATGTCCTTGTCAAAATTTAAAAAGGAAAAGGGAACTACATCCTTATCTCCTTCTTGGATCTCAAGGTTTTCGTAGTTTATAGATCTCTTGTGAACGCGGGCAGGTGTTCCCGTCTTAAAACGCATTAAGGTAAGTCCGATGGACTCCAAGGAGCTTGAAAGATGGTCTGCCGGTTGCATACCGTCAGGTCCCGAGGAGTAGTTTAACTCGCCGATATAAACGCGGCCTTTAAGGTATGTGCCTGTTGCCACAACTACGGCCTTTGCCTTGTAAATGGCACCGGTCTTCGTCTTAACTCCCGTGCATTTTTCATCTTCAATTAAAAGTTCCACAGCCTCACCTTGGCGCAGATCAAGGTTCTTTGTGTGTTCAATGGTCTTCTTCATCTCGTCGTGGTAGCGCCTTTTGTCCGCCTGTACACGAAGAGAGTGAACTGCCGGGCCTTTTGACGTGTTTAACATCCTTGACTGAATGTAGCACTTGTCAATATTTTTTGCCATTTCTCCGCCAAGGGCATCTATTTCTCTAACCAAGTGGCCTTTGCCTGTGCCGCCGATGTTAGGGTTGCAACTCATTGCCACAATGGAGTCTAAATTCATGGTGAGAATCATAGTTTTAAGTCCCATGCGTGCCGCTGCAAGGCCTGCTTCGGCGCCTGCATGTCCTGCCCCTATGACAACTACATCATATTCACCTGCAATATAATCTTTAACGTCCATATTTTCCTACTTTCCGATACAAAATTCTTTAAACACTCTGTCTAAAATGTCTTCAGTGTGAACTTCTCCCGTTATTTCACCTAAGGCATTTAAAGCGTCGTTAATATCTATTTCAATTAAATCTAAAAATTCTTCTCTGAGAGCTCCCTCTCTTGCAAGGGCCACTGATTTTTCCGCCCGTTTTAAAGCGTCAATGTGTCTTAACTTTGTGGCATAGGTTTCACTTTTAAGGTCGATTTCTCCTTTGAAAAAGATTTCTTTTATGCCATCTTTTATAATACTTCCCACGTCCTCCGTCTTTATTGAAGTCTTAATGTTAAGCTTGCCTTTTGAAAACTTTTCTATGTCCTCGTTACTCCACTTAACCTCCAAGTCGCTTTTGTTAAAGAGAATAATGGCAGGCTTATTTGAAATTAAATTCAAAATTTCCTCGTCCTCTTTTGTCGGAGCTATGGACAGGTCAAAGATGGCGATAATTAAATCTCCCGTCTCCACCTGCTCCTTGGCACGCTCTACGCCGATGCGTTCCACTTCGTCTTCCGTGTGCCTTATCCCCGCCGTGTCCTTTATCTTTAAAAGTATGCCGTCCATGTCCACATACTCTTCAATGGTATCTCTCGTCGTGCCGGGAATGTCCGTCACTATTGCCCTTTGTTCCTTTAAAATATTATTTAAAAAAGAGCTCTTCCCCACATTGGGCCTTCCCAATATTACAGTGTCAATGCCGTCTTTTACAAGCTTGCCTATTTTGGCATTTTCCAAAAGCTTTTGAAGCTTATTTATTACGCTGTCGCATCTCTTTACAATGTCCTCGTGTAAAATGTCCTCAATGTCTTCGTCGGGAAAATCTACATTGGCAACTATAAAAGCGTTTAAACTCATGAGCTCGTCTCTCACTTCGTTAATGGAGTTGGATAGCTTGCCTTCAAGTTGTGAAATTGTATTTTCGTAAGACACATCCGTCTTTGCATTTATAAGGTCGATGACGGACTCCGCCTGAGCAAGGTCCATGCGACCGTTTAAAAAGGCACGCTTTGTAAACTCCCCCGGCTCTGCAAGTCTTGCTCCATTATCCAAGAGCAGGTTTAAAATTTTACGACCGGAAATAATTCCCCCGTGGCAGTAAATTTCAACTACATCCTCCATGGTGTAGGTCTTGGGAGCGAGCATTTTAACAATGAGGACTTCATCTACCAAGTTATCGCCGTCGTATATGTGGCCGTAGTTTAGGTATCTGTCCTCACAATCATTTAATTTTTTTGAACCTCTGTATATTTTATCTGCAACTTCCACGGCACCTTCCCCTGAAAGTCGAACGATGCCTATGCCTCCCACGCCTTGGGCGGAAGATATGGCAGCTATTAAGTCTTCCATTTAACTCACTCCTTTAAACTTAAATTATATCATGTTGATATATAGGTGGGAATGTTTTTTAAATAGTCCTTTGGTCTTCGCAAAAAAAAGACAGGTTGTCCTGTCTTATAATTCGTCTATTGAAATTTGAAGGAGCACTCCCTTGTGCTCTTCGTGAACTTCGTAAAGATACTTGCCGTCATCTACAAGTGTTCCTATATCCTTTGACATCCCTTTGTTATCAAGTAGGTGTGCAACATATCCTCCCAAAGTCTTTTCCGATTCCGTAGGTATGTGCAAGTTGTACTTGTTGTTTATACTTTCAATGGTTTGAGATGCCGAGAAGATATATTTTGATTCCATGACTTGTGACGAGCCTATAAAGTATTTGCGTGCTGCAAACAAAATAAATATTGCTATTACTCCGATTAAAAGATCCCTCATGTTGTCCGAGTACACTAAGAGCTTTCTCGCAATTACAAGTGAGATTAAGTGTATTATCGTCGCATCTTCGTGGGCTATCATAAGTAAGATAAATTCTATTGCCACTACAAGAAGCAATATGTGAGACAAAAATTGTCTGAATATGTCGTAGGACAACTCTCTACCCGACCTTATTATGTCAACATAGTATCTCACTATGTCAGGTATTGATATAAATATTCCCAAGAGCAAAAGTATTGATATCAGCGCTTCAATTATAAAGGCGTACCTTGTCATCTTGGCCAAAAATTTTCTTCTGTTCATTTCTCACCTCGTTTAATTCCCTTAATCTCTACTTCCTTTCTCATTTTTTCAAGCACTCTTTTTTCCAATCTGGAGACGGTCATTTGAGAGATACCTAACTTCTTTGCCGTCTTTGCCTGAGTGCTCTTGTGAAAATATCTGTCGATTACTATGGTCTTCTCCTGGTCCGTGAGATTTTGGAAGAGCTTTTTCAAAAGGTCGTTGACTTCAATTTTGTCAAAGTACTCTTCTTCTTCACCGATTAAATCCCCTAAGTTAATATCTCTGTCCTCTGACTCCGTTTCAAAAAATGTATCCAAGGACTGAGGAGTATAGACCTTACTTGCCTCCATAGTCTCAATAATTTCTTCGGAAGTAACTCCAAGATAGTCCGCTATATCTTCAATACCGGGTTCTCTTTGCATCTCCTGATAGAGATGGTTCTTTGCCAAATTTATTTTTTTGGAAAGTTCCTGCACACGCCTCGGCACTCTTATAGTCCATCCCTTGTCGCGGAAATATTTTTTTATCTCCCCGATTATTGTCGGCGTGGCAAAACTTGAAAATTCATATCCCTTCTCAGGATCATATCTATCCACCGCATATATAAGGCCAAGGGAAGCTACTTGATATATGTCGTCGTAGTCTATACCCTTGCCTGTATATTTTTTGGTAATTATGTCCGCTATATAAAGGTGCTCTTCTATTAAAGTATTTCTTATTTCCGGGTCCCTTGTCTTATGAAATTGTAAAAACAGTTCTTTTCGCTCGTCTTTTGAAAGCGGCTTAGGTTTACTACCAACTTCTGTCATTTTATTTCCTTTATGAGCACTACCTTATTCTCTTCCTGTTTAATTTCATCTACCAAGCTCATTACAATAAGCTTTTCCATTTCCGAGTCTTCAGCGTCAAATTCATCTTTGGAAACGTCGATGAAATTAATGCGAATTTCTTCTCCCATTTCAAATTCCATGTGCACCTTGTCTCTGTCTTTATAAAAGACATTTACACATTCTCCCACTGCCATTTTAACATCTTCAATAGTTTCAAGGTCAGTGTTTTTGGCAGCGCAAAGTCCGCCGATTAAAAGTCTCATGGCAGGCAGGTACTTGGGATTTGCAGGAGTCTCTATCTTTATTAAATCCGGCATCAGTCTTCACCTCTTACGGAAAATACTTCGTCCAATTTTGTAATTTTAAATAATTTTTTTATATTGGGCTTAATATTTATTAAAGAAATTGTGTTGCCGTCGTCTTTTATCTCTTTCAAAAGATAAATGAGAGCTCCCAAACCTGTTGAGTCAATGTAATCAAAGTCCTTGCCGTCAATTTCTATGTCTTTTTTGTCCTTCATATACTCCATGAGTATTTCTCTCTTAAATGAGTCTGTGGAATTAATATCCAATTCCCCAATGGGATAGACTTTTAACTTGTCAGGTGCGTCTTTAAATTTAAGATTAAAGTCCATAGGTCCTCCTAATCTTCTCCAATGTACTTTGCAACCGCCACAACTTCAGAGTCCTTAATATTCATAAGCTTTACTCCCGATGTGGATCTGCCTTGTACGGAAATGCCCTTCGCTTCGATTCTTATAATAATTCCCTTTTCAGTTATCATCATAAGTTCGTCGTCCTTGGTAACTACCTTGGCACTTACTACCTTTCCTGTCTTTTTAACGGCTTTATATGCAATAAGACCCTTGCCGCCTCTTCTTTGAAGTTTGTATTCGGAACTCTTAGTCATTTTACCGTACCCTTTTTCAGAAATTACAAGTAAGTACTTGTCCAGGTCGTTAATGTCAAAACCAACTACACAGTCGTCTTTGTCCAAGTTGATTCCTATAACGCCGATGGAATTTCTGCCCATATTTCTCACTTCTTTTTCGGAGAAAGTTATGGACTTGCCGTTCTTGGTCACAAGGACAATGGCGTTGTTGCCGGTTGTCGGTCTTACTCCTACAAGGGAGTCTTCTTCTCTAAGTTTTATGCCGATAATTCCCGACCTTCTTATGTTCATATAGTCGGAAAGTTCCGTCTTCTTAACATATCCTTCTCTTGTCACCATAAAGAGGTACTTGCAGTCCATTTCTTTGTTGATCGGAACTACTTCCGTAATCTCTTCTCCCTGTTGAAGCTCCAAGAGATTTACAATTGCTGTGCCCTTTGCCTGTCTCGATCCTTCCGGAATTTCGTAGGCGTTTTTGGCAAAGCATCTGCCTGTATTTGTAAAGAAAAGTATTTTGTCGTGAGTTGAGGTAATGTAAATATCCTTTACAAAGTCCTCTTCTCTCGTGGTAAGGGCGGATATACCAGTGCCGCCACGTCTTTGAGGCTTGTATGTGCCTTCAGGCATTCTCTTTATATAGCCGAATTGTGTAAGAGTTATAACCACATCTTCTTCAGGGATTAAATCTCTTACGTCAATGTCTCCCTCATCAGGTACGATTACAGTTCTTCTAAAGTCTTGGTACTTGGTCTTTACTTCTTCAAGCTCGTCTATAATTACTTGGTCCAAAAGTTCTTTGTTTTCAAGTATGGATTTAAGTCTTGATATTTCCTTGATTAAAGCTTCGTATTCGGTTTCAAGCTTTTCTCTTTCAAGTCCTGTCAAGCGTCTGATTTGCATTGAGAGAATTGCTTGGCCTTGAATCTTTGTCAGGTTAAATTCTTTGGCAAATTTTTCCAAGGCTTCATCGTCATTTTTAGAATGTCTTACAATTTCTATAATTCTGTCAATGTTGTCCAGGGCAATTTTTAAACCTTCGATTATGTGAGCTCTCGCTTCAGCCTTGTCAAGTTCAAACTGAGTTCTTCTTGTAGTGACTTCTTCTCTGTGTTCCACATAGTACTTGATGAGTTCTTTTAAGTTAAGTACTTGAGGCACTCCTTTTACAAGAGCAAGGTTTATAATACCGAAGGTAATTTGCATTTGAGTGTTTTTGTAAAGGTTGTTAAGTACAACGGACGCATTTGCATCTCTCTTTAGCTCAATTACAATTTTAATTCCCTTTCTGTTGGACTCATCTCTTAAAGCGCTTATACCTTCAAGTCTTTTGTCCTTTACAAGTTCGGCAATTTTCATAATCAAATTTGCCTTGTTAACTTGGTATGGTACTTCAGTAATTACTATTCTCTGTCTGTTTTTAATTTCTTCTATTTCCGCAACGGCTCTAACTTGAATTTTGCCCCTGCCTGTCTTGTAGGCATCTTCAATTCCTTTTTTGCCAAGTATTTGTCCACCTGTGGGAAAGTCGGGACCTTTTATGACCTTTGAAAGTTCGTCAATTGATATGTTCTTGTCCTTTATATAAAGGACACAACCGTCTATGACTTCCTTTAAATTGTGAGGCGCCATATTGGTAGCCATACCTACGGCTATACCTGAGGATCCGTTTACAAGTAAGTTGGGAAATCCTGAGGGCAGAACTGTAGGTTCCTGTTCTCTCTCGTCATAGTTGGGAACAAAGTCAACGGTGTTTTTGTTAATGTCCTTTAACATTTCCTGTGCCAGGCGAGTCATTCTGATTTCCGTATAACGCATTGCCGCCGGCGGGTCTCCGTCTATTGTACCGAAGTTACCTTGTCCGTCTGCAAGGGTGTATCTCGTGTTAAAGTCCTGTGCCAACCTTACCGCCGCATCGTAAATGGAACTGTCGCCGTGGGGGTGAAACTTACCCATTATTTCTCCCACAAGTGTTGCCGACTTTCTATATCCCTTGTCAGGTGTCAGTCCCAAGGTTTGCATACCGTAGATTATTCTCCTGTGTACCGGCTTTAGTCCGTCTCTTACATCAGGTAGAGCACGAGCCACAATTACACTCATGGAGTAGTCTAAGTATGAACTTCTCATCTTCTCTTCAATTGATGCTTCAATTATTCCGTTTTGTCTGTTTAAATTATCCATAATTCCTCCTAAGCATCAATATTCTCAGCATAGACGGCATTTTCTTGAATAAATTCACGTCTCGGCTCAACATCTGAACCCATTAAGACTGAAAATACTTCGTCCGCTTCAACCATATCTTCTATTTCTACTTTAATTAAAATACGAGTGTCAGGGTTCATAGTAGTTTCCCAAAGTTGTTCCGCATTCATTTCCCCAAGACCTTTGTATCTTTGAATTTTAAAGTTTTTATCTCTGCCAAGTTCATTCATGGCACTTTCAAGTTCTTCGTCGCTGTAACAGTATCTGATGACTTTTTCTCCTCTCTTTATGCCGTAAAGAGGTGATTTTGCCACGTATACATGGCCTTCTTCTATTAAAGGTCTCATGTATCTGAAGAAAAATGTAAGGAGAAGTGTCATTATATGAGCGCCGTCCACATCGGCATCTGTCATAATAATAATCTTGCCGTAGCGCAGACCATCCATTGAAAATTCGTTGCTTATTCCCGTGCCGAAGGCGGTGATCATGGCCTTTATTTCTTCCGAATTTAAAATCTTGTCAAGTCTTGCCTTTTCCACATTCATAATCTTTCCTCTAAGAGGAAGGATGGCTTGAATTTCACTGTCACGACCCATCTTTGCCGTGCCACCTGCAGAATCCCCTTCCACTAAAAAGATTTCGTTCTGTTCAATGTCTGAAAGGTGACAGTCCCAAAGTTTGCCCGGCAGAGCCATTGTATCAAGGACTGATTTTTTACGAGTTAAATCTCTCGCTTTTCTTGCAGCTTCTCTGGCACGTCTTGCCTGTAGTGATTTTTCCAAAATCATTTTGGCGTCACGAGGATTTTCTTCCAAGAACACCGCCAAGTTGTCGGAGATTACCGAGTCTACAACTCCTCTTATTTCGCTGTTGCCAAGCTTCGCCTTTGTCTGTCCTTCAAATTGAGGATTTGGCATCTTAACACTTATAACGGCAGTAAGACCTTCTCTTACGTCGTCTCCCGTCAAGTTTTCTTCTTTTTCTTTTATAATATTGTACTTTCTGCCGTAGTCGTTAATTGTCCTTGTAAGTGCGGATCTGAAACCTGAAAGGTGAGTTCCCCCTTCTTCCGTATTAATGTTGTTGGCAAAGGTAAGTACATTTTCAGCATAGGAGTCTGTGTATTGAATTGCAGCTTCTACAGCTATATTTTCTCTCACTTCATCCATGTAAATAATATTTTGATGCACCGGAGTTTTTTTCTTGTTAATATACTCTACAAAACTTTTAATTCCGCCTTCGTAGTGATATATTTCTCTCTTGTCCGATCTCTTGTCTATAAATTCAATTTTAATTCCCTTGTTTAAAAATGCCATTTCCCTAAATCTCTTGGAAAGGACTTCAAAGGAAAACTCTACCGTCTCTTTAAATATTTCCGGGTCCGGATAAAAAATTATCTGAGTTCCCGTCTCTTTTTTATTAACATCGCCTACAACTTTAAGTTCCGTTACCGCATTACCTCCGGAAAATTCCTGTCTGTAAATATGTCCGTCCCTTTTAACTACTGCAATTAATTTTGATGAAAGGGCATTTACAACTGAAACCCCTACTCCGTGAAGTCCGCCGGAAACTTTGTATGCGTTGTTGTCAAATTTTCCTCCGGCATGAAGTACGGTAAGTACGGTTTCAACGGTGCTCTTACCTGTTTGGGGGTGAATACCTGTGGGAATTCCTGAGCCGTTGTCTTCAATTGAGGCGCTGCCGTCTTCATCCAAGGTAATTATTATGTGGTCGCAAATCCCTGCAAGGGCCTCGTCAATTGAGTTGTCCACAACTTCATATACCAAGTGGTGAAGTCCCCTGGGACCTGTGGAGCCTATATACATCCCCGGCCTTGTACGCACCGGTTCAAGTCCTGTAAGTACTTTTATGTCCTGGGCATCATAGTGCCTTTTGTTATTATTTTCCATTATCTTCTCCCGTTATCATAATAAAATTACCTTCTCTTTCCATGTCAAAATCCGTTGTTGTAATAAAGGATTGAATGTCCTTCAGCTTTGAAAATAAATATTTTCTTCTCTTCTCATCCAATTCGGAAAACACATCGTCAAGTAAGAGCAGCGGATAGTAGCCTTTTACATTTTTAATAATCTCGCACTCGGCAATTTTAAGTGCAAGTACCAAGGATCTTATTTGACCTTGCGATCCGAAAACTTTTAAATTTTCTCCGTTTATATAAAATTCCAAATCGTCCCTGTGTGGACCTACCGTCGTGTAACCGAAATTAAGATCTCTCTCTTCAGAATTTTTAAGGGCCTCTACGAAACTTTTTTCCATTTTTTCAGAGTCTTTAAAAATTTCTACGGTGGAGAGATACTTTATTTTAAGTTCCTTGTCGTTTGAAAAAACTTCTCTGTAATTTTCTCTTCCTATTTTTTCCAAGTCCCTTATGTACTTTAATCTCATTTTTAAAATACCTGAGCCGTACTTGGCAAGCTCTCTGTTGTAAATATTTATTAGGTCTTTAAATTCCCTTGAATTTCTTCTCTTTAAAAGTGTGTTTCTGCTGTAAAGTAAGTTGCGATAATTTTGGCTGTAGTGGCTGTACATGTAATTTATTTCTTCCAAGGATGAGTCAATATAGTCTCTTCTCGTTCCGGGTCCCGACTTTACCATTAAAAGGGACTCAGGTGTAAAGACTACCTTTGAACCTAATTTGTTAAGTTCTTTTAAACTCTTTACATTTTTGTCGTTTACGTAAAAACTTTTAACCTTGTCTGTAAGTAAGACTTTATAGTCGTAGGTGTAGCCTTCTATTTCTACTTTAGCTTCTAAAACCGCCACATTGCCGTCAAAGTTTATGAGCTCCTTGTCCTTTGAAGTTCTGAAACTCTTTCCTGTAATGAGATAACTTATAGCCTCTATGAGATTAGTTTTTCCCACGCCGTTTTCTCCGATTATTATGTTTTTACCTTCCTTCGGATACATTTCAAAAAAGTGGTAATTTCTAAATTCAATTAATTTAAGGCTTAAAATATTCATATCTCACCTAATGATTTTTATTTCTTCTTCCATAAAGGAGACTACATCATTTTCCCTCAGCTTCTTACCTCTCATGGTGCAGGTCTCGCCGTTTACCTTGACCATACCTTCTAAAATAAAGTGCTTTGCCTCGCCTCCGGAACTTGCCATGGAAGTAAATTTAAGCGCGTCCTGAAGGGTAATGTATTCACCTTTAAGTTCTAATTCTCTCATCCTGCAAGCCTCACAGGCAGTACAAGATATAGATAGTCGTCTTTGTCTACAGGTCTAATAATCAACGGATTTACAGAGTCTGTAAAGTTGAGATTAACTTCTTCTTCGTCCATTATTTTAAGTCCTTCAACCAAGTACTTTGAGTTAAATGCAATTTTTATATCTCTGCCTTCCATTTCACAAAATACTTCGTCTTTAACATCCCCCAATTCGGAATTTGAAGACACCATAATATATCCGTTTTCAATTTCAAGCTTTACAAGATTTGCTCTGTCTTCTTTTGCCAAAAGGGATGCCCTTTCAATTGAGTTTTGAAGATTTTGTCTGTTTACTTTAACTACTAAATTGTGTGAGTCTCTTACAAGCTCTTCATATCTGAAAAATTCTCCTGCAAAAAGTGTGGAGTAAAGTTTTGTATTTTCATATTCAAAAAGTATTGCATTTAAGGAGGTGGTAATACTTACGTCACCTTCATCTCCTAAAATTCTCGCAAGTTCAGTGAGAGTTCTTTGAGGAATAATTGCCTTATCCACAACTCCCACTTCCTTATGAACAGTTTTAAGTGCCATTCTGAATCCGTCAAGAGCTACAAAGTTTACATGGTCGTCTCTCATGTCCATTAAAATTCCCGTAAAAGTCTTTCTGACTTCGTCCAATGAAACTGCAAAACCCGTTTGTCTTACAGCTTGCTTTAAGTCTTCACAGGAAAGTTTAAAACTTTGTGAGCCGCTTATTGAAGGCATCTCTGGAAAATTATTCGTGTTGTTTACAGTTAAATTGAAATTACTCTTTTCACATTTAATATTCATTACATTTTTGTCAACGGAAATACTTACCTTTGAATCGGGAAGTCTTCTTACAATGTCGCCGAAAAGTCTGGAGCCTACTACAATTTCTCCATCTTCTTCTATTTCTCCGTCCATTTGTGTAATAATACTCATAACATTGTCTGTTGAGAAGAGAGTGATTTTTCCTTCTTCACACTTCATATAAATTCCTTCCAACAAAGGATCAGGTGTTCTGTTTGAAACTGCTTTTTGTGCTATATAAATTCCCTGATTTATAACGCTTTTATCTATTTTAAATTTCATGTTTCCTCCTTAGATAATAGATATATTTTAGTAATAGTAGTAGTACCTGTTAATTTGTTAATAACTCAAGTTTTCTTTTTACTTATGTAAAATTTGACCTTGATAACTTGTGGATAAGTTTTTGATAACTCTATGTTTTTCCACACTAACTTTTTATTTTGGAAATCATCTGAGTAATTTTAACTTTAAGCTCGGTATTTTTTTCCATGTCATTTGCCACTTTGTCAATGGCGTGAATTACAGTTGAGTGATCTCGTCCTCCAAACTCGTCTCCGATTTTGGGAAGAGATAGTTCAGTTAAGTTTCTCGTAATGTACATGGCAACTTGCCTCGGGAAGGCAATATTTGCAGTTCTCTTTTTGGAATTTAAGTCCGATACGGAAATGCCGTATTCCTTTGCCACCACTTGCTTGATTAAGTTGGCGTCAATTACTTTTTCCTTTTTGGGAGATAAAATATCTTTTAAAACTACCTTTGCCACATCTTCCGTTATATCTCCGTTTACCAACTTGGAGTAGGCGATAATACTTGATAAAGCGCCTTCCAAGGCACGAATGTTACTTCGCACGTTTTCGGCAATTAAATTAATTACCTCGTCTGTAACTTCAAAGCCTTCGCTGTCCGCCTTGTTTCTAAGTATTGCAATACGCGTCTCCAAATCCGGAGGTCCTATGTCTACAATTACACCCCATGCAAATCTTGAAATCAGCCTTTCTTCCAAGTTTTTAATCTCCGTGGGAGGCTTGTCGGAAGTAAGGACTATTTGCTTGTTTCTTGAGTGTAACTCGTTAAATGTGTTGAAAAATTCTTCCTGAGTAGAATCTTTGTCAGCTATAAATTGAATATCATCTATTAATAAAAGGTCCACGGACCTGTATTTTTTTCTGAAATTCTCGTTTGTGCCTCTTTGAATCGAGTTTATAAGTTCGTTGGTAAACTGTTCACTTGTCACATAGAGGACATTTAAACTCGGGTCCTGTTCCAAGGTAAAATGACCTATGGCCTGCATCAAGTGAGTCTTGCCAAGCCCCACACCTCCGTAGATAAAAAGGGGGTTTGCCTGTACAAGGGAAGGGTTGTCGTAGTTTTCCGCAACTTGTAAAGACACGGCCCTTGCAAATTCGTTGCTCTTGCCCACTATAAAGGAATTAAATGTGTACTTGGGATTAAGTCTTGAAGGAGCTCTGAATATTTCCGCCTCCATAGGCTCCGTCTTTTCCATTACAACACTGTAGTCTTCCTTTTCATTGTTTGAAATTCTTACGTCAAAGTCCACTCCCGTCACTTCTCTTATAGATTTTTTTATAAGGTTAAAGTGCTTAGGCGTCTTGTTTAAATATGTAGAAATAAATTGAGTAGGCACCGTGAGATAGAACACATTGTTTTCAAAGTCTATCCTGTCGAAGGAAAGCTTGCTAAACCACGTGTTGTATGTGGCCTGGTTCATGGAGTTCTGCTCAATTAATTTCATTATGTCTTTAAAAAGGTTATCCATTTCCATAGTATCCTCCTGTGTGGATAAACTGATGTTTATTAACAATAAAAATTAATTTATAAAAAAAATTATCAACATGTTTTAAACATGGTGTTGATAAAACTCTCTTGTTTTCTCATAATCTCGGACAAATTTCCATCATTATTTTATCAAATAAATGCCTACTTATCAACAGTTTATCCACAGGGGAAAGGGATGATTTTTATTTGTTTTATAAAACAAAAAAGGCAGTTTATTCAACTGCCTTAAGTGCTTCAACCATATTTATTTTTTTGACTTTGAAGTAGAAGATTATCCTTGTTGTGAGAGTGATTAGTATTGTAATTATTGTAGCTATTAAATAACTTCTAAATACAAGTACCGGATCCAACATTACATTTGGAGGAGTCACTACGCTGATGACAAGGTAGTGAAGTATTTTGCCGGCTATTAAACCGATTACAATACCTATTGCCGTTAAGACCCATGTCTCTCTGTAAATATAGTTTATAGATTCGTCGTTTTTAAAACCTAAAACCTTTAGGGTGGATATTTCTCTCTTTCTCTCTTCAATATTTATATTGGTTAAGTTGTAAAGGACGATTAATGCAAGCATGACGGACGCAACTGTTATTACAAGCTCTACAAGGGATAGCGCCGTTTCAAATTGAGACATTGCCGTCTTTTGAAGGTTGGTGTCCGTTACGGAAAGCACACATTTATAATCTATTATTTTAGATTTTATGCTCTCTTGTAGTTGAGCATCATCTGTGGCAAAGGTTATAAGGTCCAAGTTGGGCTTAAATTCTTCGCCGAAAATTCTCTCGTAGTAATTTTTGCTCATGTAAATATTGTGGCCCATGTAGTTTTCACAGTACCCTACTACAAGAAGCTTGTATTCTTCTCCGAAAGAATCTGATATCGTCAAAGTTTCTCCGACTTTTACCCCAGTGATTTTCTTTAACTTTTCAGTTACAATTACGCCTTTGTCGGGAATTTCAATTTCGCCGCCCTTTCTCTTTCTAATTTCAATTTCATTTGAAATTTCGTCCTTGTCCTTGGGAATAATAACTGTAATTGATTGATCTCTGCCCTTGTAGTCGTAGGTTACAACTTTTTGCAGGTACTCTCTGTAACTTTTAATGTCCTTGTTTTCATTTATATACTTGGTGTATTCAAGAAATGCGTCCGGATCTATGTCTTTGTTGTAAATTACTCCGGCGTCGTATTTGAATATTTCGTTAAACTGTCTCGAGCTTATGTGGAGGACGGAGCCCTTTAAGCCGAAGCCAAGCATCAGAAGTGCCACGCATCCCAAGATTCCTATTATGGTCATCATCATTCTGCCCTTGTACCTGAACAGGTTACGAGCCGTTACTTTTTGGAAAAAGTCCATTCTGCTCCAAACGGGTTCGACTCTTTCAAGGAAAATTCTCATGCCGGACTTAGGCGGCTTGCCCCGTAAGAGAGTTGCCGTATTTTCCTGTAAAGTTGAATAAACTGTAAATAGAGCAGTGACTCCCGTGCAAAGTATGCCTATTGCAATGGCAAGGATGTACCAGCCCGGGTAGAACTTCATAATCAAATTGTCCTGGAAGATTGTATTTGCCGAATAGGAATTTGCCACAAGATTTGTAATTATAAGCTGTCCGAAAAACGCGCCTATAATGCCTCCTATTGTGGCGGCAAGTGTGCCGTAGCCGAAGTATTTTTTCACAATATACTTTTTGGAATAGCCTAAAGCTTTGTGAGTTCCTATTTCTATTCTCTCTTCTTCCACCATTCTTCTCATTGTTGTAAAACATACAAGCATTGCTATTGAGAAGAAAAATATTGGGAATACTGCGGACAAAAGGTCAAGTCTCTTTGAGTAGTCAAGGTACATATCCACTGAAAAATTTTTGTCCCTTGAAATAATTTCATATTGAGGCTTTTCCAAGATTTTTAAAATTCTCTTGGCATCTCTTATGTCCACTTCACCTTTTTCAATTTCAGTTAAGGCCTTTTTTGATTCAGTGTCAAAGGTCTCTTCCGCATCTCTAAGGTCGTATCTCGCCTTGTTAAGCTTTCTCCTTGAACTGCTTAGCTTGTCTCTTCCCTTGGCAGTCTCTTTTTTAAACTCCTCAAGACCTTCTTCATATTGTTTTTCCCCGGCCTCTAATGCTGTCTTTCCGGCGTCCAACTTGGCCTTGCCTTCATTGTATTTATTTAAATTGTCATTGTACTCGGTTTCGCCTTTTGAAAGCTTTTCACGGCCTTCATCCAACTTTCTCTTTCCTTCCGAAAGCTCTCTTTCAGAATCTTTTAATTTTCTCTTGCCTTCTTCAAACTGACTCAAGCCCTCTTCGTACTTTCTTAAATTATCTGCGTAAGTCTTTTCTCCTTCTTCAGCTTGTTTAAGTCCTTCTTCATAGGCTTTAAGTCCCGCCTCGTATTGGCCCTTGCCCTTTTCAAGTTTTGCCTTTGCTTCATCTAATTGTTTTTGCCCTTCTGAAAGCTCTTTAAGGCCTGACTTCAATTCCCCGACTTTGGCCTTAATCTCTCCGATTGAAAGTCCTCCCAAAGCGGGATAATTTTTTATCAAATCATCTACAGCTGCCTTTACTCTTTCAAGTGCCGAGATTTGAGTTTGTAAAAGGGTGATTTGAGTATTTAAATTTTGTTTTTCAGCTTCTAATGCAGCTTTTTCTTCATCTGTTGTATCCGGATCTTGAAGCTTTGCATCGATTTCAGCAATCCTTGCATTTGCAGCATCAACCTTGGCTTTTAAATCTGCCAATTGGCTGTCTATATCTCCAATGTTGTCAGGTATATTACTCAGCAAGCTGTCAATTCCCTCAACCTTGCCCAAGACTTGGTCAATGGAGTCGCCCTCTTCGTAAATTCCCGTACCTGCAAGGCCTTTTTTAACTTCTTCAAAGCCTTCATCTATCTTCTTTTGATTTGCGGCGATTTCAGCTTCGGCGGCATCTATTTTGGCCTTTGATTCGTCCAAGGTCTTTTTAGTTTCGTTTAGTTTGGCTCTTCCTTCTTGAAGCTTAACCAGGCCTTCGTCCAATTGTTTTTTCGCATCTGCCAAGGTTTTTTCCGTGGCATCCAATGTGGCCTTGCCTTGGTCGTACTTTAATTTTCCCTCCAAAAACTTGGCTTCAGATTCTTTTAACTTTATTTTTCCCGACTCGATTTCAGACTTGCCGTCCACTAATTTCTTTTTGCCCACAATAAGTTCTTTTTCCGAGTCGGTGAGTTTTTTCTTGTTTTCGTCCAAGGTTTTCTTCGAGTCCTGTAGTTTTTCTTCGCCTTTTTTCACTTCTTCGTTAAAGGTGTTAAGGCCTTCTTGGTACTTACTTTCCCCGTCTTTTAACTTGGTCTTTCCGTCTAATATTTTGTCCCTTGCATCATTTATCTCTTCCTTGGCGTCTGAGATTTTTTTCTCTCCTTCCGCCACTGAGTCTTGAATTTTTATTCTGTTTTCTTCAAGTCTTTCCGCCGGGGTATATCTAAAGTCTGTTTTAAGTTCATCTACGTGAGATTTTACTCTCTTCTTATACTTGCCCGAATAGGTCTTTAAGCCGGTAAGGTCCTCAAATGTCAACCTGGCAACGGTGTAGTGATCTCTGTTAAAAGTGTCCTTTACAACATAGGCAAAGTGTTTTATCTCACCCAAACCTCTTTGAGACACACCTCTAAAGTAGTTGGTGGCGTAATTTGGCGTATTACAAAATCCTACAACTGTGAAGGTGTAGTTTTTAAGTGCGGATTCTTCGCTTTTTTCAATGTTGAATTTGTCGATTTCCTTTGCAAAAGATATGGTGTCGCCTAATTTGTAGCCGTCTTCCTGTACGCTTTGGTCCAGGAGTATTTCATTTGTGTTTTTAGGAGCTAGACCTTCTGTGATTATTGGATGGGCAATTCTTTCAGGCAAGTTTATTATTTTAAACACGCTTTTGTTTTCTTCTTCCACCACGTCCATGTCGTAGAAAAATTCCACGTCTTTAAGGCCGTCCTGAGATTTGATGGTAGAAATATCCTTGTCCAAAAAACCTCCGGCACTTAAGATCTCCACATCTTGTAAATTTGTCTCTCTTACTGCGGTTTCAAATGTATTTCGCATTGTAGGGCCTGCAACTACAAGGCCGACAAAGACGAAGACACCTAAGCCCACCATTAAAAGTATTGAAATGAATCTGGAAAAAGAAGATTTTATTTCTCTTTTGAGATTTGTAGTTTCAAGATTCCTTTTCATTTATGTCACCACTTTATTTTTATACTGCATTACCACTCTATTGTTTCTACAGATTGGGGATTTTCGTTTAATTCCATTCTTGATACTTTGGCATCTTTAATTTCTATAATTCTGTCCGCCATAGGTGTTATGGCTTGGTTGTGAGTTATTAAAAGCACCGTTGTATTGGTGTTTTTGCAAGTGTCCTGTAAAATTTTAAGGACGTGCTTGCCCGTGTGATAGTCAAGGGCTCCCGTAGGCTCGTCGCACAAGAGGAGCTTCGGGTTTTTGGCAATAGCTCTTGCAATGGCAACTCTCTGTTGTTCACCGCCTGAAAGTTGCGCCGGGAAATTGTTCATCCTGTCCTTTAAACCTACGTCAATTAAGACCTCACTTGCATCCTTTGCGTCCTTTACAATTTGAGCCGCAAGCTCTACATTTTCAAGAGCCGTTAGGTTTGGAATTAAATTGTAAAATTGAAATACAAAGCCCACATCGTCTCTGCGGTAAAGAGTGAGTTCCCTCTCCTTCATCTTGGCAATGTTTTTGCCGTCTACAATAAGGTCCCCCTCATCTGCCATGTCCATTCCCCCTACAATGTTTAAAAGGGTGGACTTGCCTGCACCTGAAGGGCCTACTATTATACAAAACTCTCCCTGTTCCACTTCAAAAGAAATATTGTTGTTGGCAATGACATAAGTTTCGCCGGTTTTAAATTTTTTAACTAAATCTTTTACTTCTATAAAAGCCATATTTTACCTACTTTATTTTTTCTACAAATTTATTTAAATCCTGATTGGGATAGATGTTGTACCTCATAATCCGATAAATTGAGGAGTTACTCATGTCAAAATTATTGTTGTTTGCTCCCACAAAACCCATGAGTATTCCGGCCTCTACACAGGCTTTTTGAATGGTCTCGTTCCAAAATCCTCCCGGATAGGAAATGGCCACAGGTTTTTTGCCCGTGTATTTTTCTATTAATAAATTGTTTTTTATAAGGTCGTCGGTAATTCTCTCCAAGTAGTCCTCATCACTTTCGTAACTGTACTTGTATGCCATTTTGGGGACTTTTTTGTCCGTCTCCTCTTGATAGGAGTGCATGTTATAGGTGTGTGATTCAATGTCCACAAGGCCTGAATCGCTCATCTCCTTAATCATGTCCCATGTCAAAAATCTATCTTCCTTACCCATGTAGGACCCGACTACAAAAATCGTCGCCTTGACATTGTGTTTTTTAAGTATGGGGTATGCGATGTCGTAGTTGTTTCTGTAGCCGTCATCTATTGAAATCATTGCGGCCTTCTCAGGCAACTCTCCCGTGTTGTAAATCGCTTCTTTTAAGTCCCTTGTGTCAATAAAGGTGTAGCCCAAAGATTTCATCTTTACAATCATGGCTTCAAACTCTTCTCCCGTCACCACGGCATAGTTTTTGCTTGGCTCGGTTTGAAAGTAGTGGTATGTGAGTATGGGCATTTTTCCTATTCTCACATTTGAAATTAAAGGACTTTCGAAGCTCTCCTCATCCACAATGGGACTTGGGATCTCAGGTTCTTCCGGTTTAATCTTCTTTATATAAATGGGAACTGCAACCTCATCTTCCTTTATAAAAAGGCCTGTAGGATCTTCTCCCTTGACATAAATGTACAAAGTAAATGTGAGAGAAATAATTATGAGAAGCAAAAGTATTGCAATTATATTTTTCTTCATTTTTTCTCCTATTCTGTCTTAGCATAAAGATATATATCTTCACATCTATTTTAACTATTAAAGGACGGAAAAACTATAGAATTGTAAAATTCTCATCTAATTCTCAAATAAAAAAAGCTTGCCCGTAAGCAAGCCGTTATATTTAATCTAAGCTAAGGACTTTTCCCTTTAACTTCTCCACATCTTCCATGTTGTGAGTGGCAAAGACCATGGTATCCTTTACATTCTCGTTAATATAATTGTAAATAAGTTCCTTGGAGTACTCGTCCACTTCCCTCACACCTTCGTCCATAATAAATAAATTCCCGGGATAAATAACCGCCCGTATTATGGCAACCCTTCTCTTCATACCTCCTGAGAGATCTCTCACATATGTATCTATTTCGTCTGAGAGGCCTAAGAGTTTTAAGTGTCTTAAAACTTCTTCTTTGGAAAAATCGCCCACGGCTTTAATATTTTCAAAAACCGTAAAGTTTTCAAAGAGGACATTGTCCTGAAGGACTGTTTTAGGCACAGGAGTTTCTGAGAAAATTATTTCTCCGGTGTAGTCTTCCAATCCCAAGATACAATTTATAAGAGTGGTCTTACCTGAGCCGCTCTTTCCCATAAGGGCAATTCTTTCACCGTCTTTTACAGTTAAATTTAAATTGTTTAAGACTTCCTTTTCTCCAAAGACCTTGGACAAATTTTTAATTTCAATTTTCATATTTTCCTCCAAAGCTCAAGAGAATTTTTTCCATTAAAATGGAGAGAATTATTGCCACAAAGGTGTAGGCAAAAACTTTTTCCGTCTCCAAGTAAAGTTTACCCTGTAAGATTTCCTTCCCCATGCCGTACTTGGGGATTGCAATGACTTCCGCAGCCAATGCGCTTTTCCACGCAAGGCCCGCCGTAGATTTAAAAGTGCCTCGAAGGGATTTTTTAATGGCAGGTATGAATATGTATTTTAATTTTTTGGCATAGGAAAAATTGTAAAGGTGCGCAATTGTCAAAAATTTTTTGTCAATATTTAGCAGCGCATTTAAGACATTGAAATATGTAATTGGAAGGACGATTAAAGTTGAAATTATTATAGGCAGATAAAAGTTCTTAATAAAAAACAGAAGAATTATAATAAAACTCACCACAGGCACCGTCTTAATACTTTGAAACAAAGGCTCCAAAAGTATTCTCACCAAATTATATCTGTTGGCTAAAATTGCAAATAAAACACCTATTACCGTGCCTGAAATAAAACCGCCTATGACTTTTAAAGTTGAATATCCGATATTTATCCAAAAAACTTTATCTCCCAAGCTGCGAAATATTTCCTCCAAGACTTCTATGGGAGAGACTATAATAATTTTTTCGCCTATGGCCATAGCCAAAACTTGCCACACACCTATCCAAAGGAGTATGGCAAGGGCTTTTTGGACCTTAGTTTGCCGTGTAGTAAAATTCTTCACTTGGTTCCTGACCTCCTACAGACTTAGGATCAGCTTTGTAGAGTACACTTAAGAAACCTTTTAAATAAGTTCTCATTTCATTTCCTGTAATAAGGACGATGTTTGACTTGGGAATTGCCGCTTCCGCAACTTGCGCCGGAGCGATTTCATATTTTTCAATAAGTTCCGCAGCTTCCTTGGGATTTTCATTTACAAAATTTACAGATTCTTTGTATCTTTCCATAAATGCCTTAACATCATCTTCATGTTCAGCCAAGTATTCGGCTCTTGCAACGATGACGCCCATTACCATTGGAGTGCCTTGAGTAGCTTTTTTATACTCCGTATCCAAGTTTATATTTTCAATAAGAGTTTTGTCCTTTGTAAGTGCTATTGTTTCAAAAGGTTGAGGCAACATAAGCACTGTATTTTCTTCTCCTGCGGAGAGGAAAACTTCTTGATGATTTTGTTTAAATTCAATTTCCACATCTTCTTCTTTTAAACCGTTACGTTCCAAAAGATATTTAAGAACATACTCAGGAGTTGCACCTTGACCTGCAGTTACAATTTTCATTCCCATTAAGTCCGGGATAAATTTAATATTTGCATCTGTAGAAATCATGTACAAGGTGCCTAAAGTGTTGATGCCCAAAACCTTAATCTTTCCATCAGTTTTATTATAAAGTACAGAAGCCAAGTTGCCGGGTATTGCCGCAAGGTCGAATTCCCCGCTTGTAAGTCCCGCAACAACTTCGTCCGGAGCACTTACTATTGTAAATTTGTCACTGTCTTCAAAAAGTTTAACCATACCCATTGATGTAGGGCCTTTAAGAGCTGCCACCTTTGGCATTTCAAAATTTACTTCTTCTTCCGTTTTTGCATTTTGTGTTTCAGCTTTTTCCTCAGTCTTAGCAGGTTCTTCTGTCGGAGCTTCTTTTTTGCCGCAAGAAGATATTAGAAAAACTGCCAAAACAATGGAAATCACTATTAACAATCTCTTATTTTTCATAAAATCACCTCAGGTAAATTATATTCTTCTTTAAAGTGCAATTCAATTGTGGGAAAATATAAGCGGAGGGAAATATGATAATAATTCTATTGGGCAACAGCGGTAGCGGAAAGACCACTCAAATCAAAAAAATTGAAAAGGATTTTAATATAGATAGAATCGTCACAGCAACTACAAGGTCAAAAAGGCCGGGAGAAAAAGACAAGGTAGACTATTACTTCGTGACCTTGGAAGAATTTGAAGAGCTGAAAGCTTCCGGAGAACTCTTGGAATATGCAGAATATGCAGGAAATTTCTACGGCACGATAAAGAGAGAGCTTGAAAAATATACGGGAGATAAAAACGGAATAGCCGCCGTGGAGATACAAGGCATTAAAAATATAAAGACCGCATTTAAAGAAAAATGTCTCTCAATATATTTAAAAATTTCAAAAGAAGTCTTAGTTGAAAGATTAAAAAAGCGTGGCGACGGCGAAGAGAAAATTAAAGATCGCCTGAGTCACTTTGCCGACTATGAAAAATATTCAGACTATATAATAGTGGGCGAAAAGTCGGAAGAAGAAGTCTACGGTGAAATAAAAGAGATATTTAAGAAGGTAGGCATAGAGTGATAGATTATGCTTAAAATAGAGGTTTGAGATGGATTTAATAAAGGCACACAAAGGCTAAGGAGGATTTTATGAAAGACTTAAAGACCGAGACGGTAAGAGTGAGAATGTCCAAGGAAGATATGGAAAAACTTTTGAAAGTCGTGGAGTTTACCAACCTGACAAAAAGCGAAATAATAAGAACCGGCATAGACATTCAGTATAGAGGAGAATTAAAAGCTGAAGAAAGACAAAGATGATTAAGTGTTTGTCACCAATAATGATTATCAACTAATTGCTGTTACTTTTTTTCAATAAAATTTTCTTTCTTCATAACTGAAATTATATATGATTATAATCTGCGTACATACATTGGTATATAAGTTTAAACTAAGGATATAAAAAAGCGTCTCACATTGTGAAACGCTAAATTTAATATTTTACTTCTTTTTGAATTACAACTTTTCTATAAGGATCTCTACCCTCTGAGTGTGTTGCAACTCCTTCGAAGGACTGCAGTGCAAAGTGAATTATTCTTCTCTCTTGTGCATTCATCGGTTCGAGTCTGATACTTCTACCGGTTCTCACAACCTTTTCAGCCATTCTTTCGGCAAGCTCCGTCAAAGTCTTTTCTCTCTTCTTTCTGTAGTTACTTGCATCTACTATTACTCTTATAAAGTTGTCCGAGTGCTTGTTAACTAATAGAGAGAGAATGTATTGAATGGAGTCTAAGGTCACGCCTCTTTTTCCTATTACAATCCCTAACTTGTCTTCGTCGCCTAAAATATTTACCTTTAAGAAATTGTCCACTCTTTCGATTTCGATTTCGTAGTCAATGCCCAAGGTTCCCATTACTTTTCCTATAAAATCAAAGACAATTTTGTCGGTCTTTTCGATAAAATCAACTTTGTCATCTTCGGATTTTTGTTCTGAAACCGGACTTTCTTTAACTTCGTCATTTGATTCAGATTTTATTTCGATTTTTTCTTCAAATATAGGTTCCGATTTTTCTTCGGTTTCAACTTTTTGGCTCTTCTCAGGTTCAATGTCGCTGAAGATTTCTCTTACGATTTCTTTAGCGTCTTTAATTACAGTAACTTTAACAGTGGCTTCTTTGCCTCCGATCAGTCCCAAGAATCCCTTTGAAGCTTCTTCAATTATTTCAACTTCAACTTCATCTCTTGTTTTGTTAAGTTCTGTAAGAGCCTCACTTACGGCTTCATCAACAGTTTTACCTGTTTTGATCGAGTACATTTTCTTCCTCCTTTACTTTTTCTACTACTTTATTTGTAATATATTGTTGTACGAGTTGGAAGACGTTACTTACTATCCAGTACAATACAAGTGCCGCTGCAAAATTTCTACCCATGTAAAAAATAAGTAGTGGCATTACAACCATCATTGTATTCATCATATTTCCGCCTTGTTCCGGTTGGGGCTGATTTTTTTGCGCCAAATAACTTGACAGGAATGTTGTTATACCTGCAAGTAGAGGCAAAAATACAGTTTTGTCCGGATTGTCAATATTCGGAATGTAGAAGAAGTTCTTTTGGATAGAGTCATATAGTCCCGGCTCTGTAAAAATATACTTTGCAGGATACATAAAGACTCTGTAAAAAGCGATTAATACAATTAAAGTAACTATCATAGGAAGGCATCCGCCCAACATTGAGTAGTTAGATTCCTTGTAAAGTTTTTGTTGCTTTTGTGCCAAAGTTTGAGGGTCGTTTTTGTACTTTTGTTGTAGTTTTTGTATTTCCGGCTGTAGCTCCGCCATTTTTTTCTGATTTTTAATTTGTGAAAAACTTAAGGGAAGCATAGCCAACTTTAGAATTATCGTTGCAAGAATAATTGAAATGGCAAAAAACGATATGGACTCCGGCTCGCTAAAAGCGCCGTGAAGACCGTTGTATAGTGCCCTTACAAACATTCCCAACAGATTTCTCAGTAATTCCATCTATCCTCCTATGGTAATGGATCATATCCACCTTTGCAAAAAGGTTGACATCTTAAAAGCCTCCTAATAAGCAAGTAAGATCCCTTGAAAAATCCGTATTTTACATAGGCCTGCCTGCCGTACTCGCTACAAGTGGGAGTAAATCTGCAGTGCGCCCCGGGTAAAACATAGGGAGAAATTACTTTTTGATAAAATTTAATTAGGAGAAGCATTAAATTTGCAGGCAGTTTTAAAATAAATTTTATTATACTCATGATTTTTTAACCACCTTCTTTAATAAGTGGAAGTAAGAATTTTTAAGTTCTGCAAAAGAAATATCACTTGCGGCCGGCTTAACCACAATTACCCCATCAACTCCCTGTGGAAATCTGTTCAGGTTCTCCCTGAAGATGTGCTTGAGTCTTCTCTTTATCAAGTTTCTCACATGAGCCTTTCCCACTTTGGTGGATATTGATATGCCTAAACGGCTGTAGCCCAAGTTGTTGTCCTTGAGATAAAGAGTGAGGTTTCTGTTTCCATAAACATTTCTCTTCCTATATACTCTTAAAAAATCCTCGTTCTTCTTTAAATAGATGTCCGTCATTATGCAGTTAACTTCTTTCTTCCTTTTCTTCTTCTTGCCTTTATAACGGCACGTCCGCTTTTAGTTCTCATTCTTGCTCTAAAACCGTGTTCTCTTTTTCTTTGTTTGTTCTTCGGTTGAAAAGTTCTCTTCATATTATCCCTCCTTTCGCCGTAAGTAGTATTATATGAAGTTTAGGGGGTCTATGTCAAGGAGAATTTGTTTATATCAACACATTTGAGGGATGTTATAAAAATTTTACTTACAAAAGTTTCCTTAGTTAACATAATTAATTTGTCGTTAATAAAAAGTCACAATGTTTACCGTAAACATTTTCGTTTTGATAAACAATGTTTACCGTAAACAATATTCTTTTGTTTCATAAATTGTTTACCGTAAACATTTAGTGCCACCTAATTATTTAGAAGAAAATTCAAAAACAAAATTAATTGACTAAGTAATTATATTTGAGGTTATATGTTTACCGTAAACATAGGACAAGTATATTCACAACAGACATATATAATAGAAGAAAGTTTGTTAATGTATTTCGCCTGACTATTTCATTTCATTAATGTTTACCGTAAACAATGTTCGCCCTCATCAACTGTTGTATTAATTCATGATTAATTCGCAAATAATGTTTGCCACTCACAAATTTATTTATTTAATATTGTTAAATCACTTTTAATTGACATGTATATTAAGTATAATTGAAATGAGGTGAAAAAATGACAAAGGTTGTTACTGTCTTTAATCAAAAAGGCGGAGTGGGTAAGACCACTACTACTATAAACATAGCTTGTGCCATAGGTTTAAGAGGCAAAAAAGTTTTAATTGTAGATATAGATCCACAAGCCAATGCGACAAGCGGCTTAGGTGTTGAGAGGCACAGGGAGAATAATATTTACGATTTTCTAATCGAAGGCAAGGACGTCACTGTTAAGACTGATGAAAAAAACGTCACCTTGCTGCCTTCAGGTCTCGAGCTTGCAGGCATAGAAATTGACCTTGTAACTATGGATAGTTGGCAAACCTTGTTAAAGAGACATCTCGATAATATTAAAATTAACTACGACTATATATTTATAGATTGTCCCCCCTCATTGGGGATCTTGTCCATAATGGCCCTTGTGGCATCGGACAGTATACTTATCCCGGTACAGTGCGAGTACTACGCGCTGGAAGGTGTGGGACAGCTAATGAGCACTATTAACCTTATTAGAGAGAATTTTAACCCCGGCATAATGATAGAGGGCGTACTGCTTTGTATGTTTGACGGAAGAACAAATTTGGCTTTGGAAGTTAGAGAAGAAGTTGAAAAGTTTTTCGAAAAGAAGGTATACGGAACTGTTATACCGAGAAATGTCAGACTGGCGGAAGCCCCAAGTTTCGGTGTGAGTATTTTTAAGTATGACAATTTGAGTAAAGGTGCCAAAGCATATAAGCAGTTGGCAAAAGAATTTTTAAAGAGGGAGGAAGGTAAATAATGAAAAAGCGTGGCCTTGGTAGAGGCATTCAAAATTTCGTACAAGATCAAAAGACCGTTGACGCTATTATAAACGATTCTAACCCCTCGGAAAGTTTAGTAGAAGTAAACATTGAGGAGATTTATCCTAATCCAAATCAAGCTCGTAAGAATTTTTCTCAGGAAGAACTGGAAGATTTAAAGGATTCAATTATGCAATTTGGCGTGATTTCTCCAATTATTCTCAAAAAAGAAGAAGAAGGCTATTTGATTATAGCCGGAGAAAGAAGGTTTAGGGCTGCCAAACTTGCAGGACTTAAAACCATCCCCTCAATTATAAAAGACATACCCAAGGAAGAAGCGGACAAAATTTCTCTTATTGAGAATATTCAGAGAGTGGACTTGGATCCATTGGAAGAGGCAAGGGGATTTTCAGACGTTATAAATACCTACGGATTATCTCATGAGGAACTTGCCTCAGCTATCGGCAAGAGCAGATCTCATATTACAAACTCCCTCAGGCTTTTAAAGCTTGATCCTCGTGTACAGGACATGTTGGAGGAAGAGCTTATAAGTGTGGGGCACGCCCTTCTACTTCTAAATGTAAAGGACCCGAATCAACAGTACAAAAACGCCATGAGAATTGTTAAATCAGGCTCAACTGTTACTGAAGTCAGAGAGCTTTATAAAGCTGAAAAGAAATTGGAAAAAGACCTTTACTTGGAAAATATAAAAGAAGAACTCATATCTTACTTAGGCACCAAGTGCAAAGTTTCAAAATCCGGCAACCGCCGCACCATTCAAATTGACTGCTTCGGCGAGGAAGAGTTAACTCGCGTTTGTGAGTTGATTTTAGGCGGTGAGGAAAATTGATCAGACAATTTAACATGCTTTTAGTCAATGCTTTTGCAAAGGGAGCATTTTCAGGCAACACTACAGGCGTTGTTATTGCAGACAATTTATCTTCAGATGAAATGCAAAATATTGCCAGGGATTTACAACAACCGGAAACTGTTTTTGTTGAGAGATTAGATATTGACAGGTACATGACGAGATTTTTTACCCCCAAGAGGGAAATTGAACTGTGCGGCCACGCCACTATCGCGACTTTTTATGCGCTGGCGGAGTTAGGCTACATAAGTCCCATTGAAGATGGAGTGAAGTCCGTAATTCAACACACCAACTGCGGCAAGACCAAAGTGGACATTGAATACAAATACGGAGAGGTAAGTCGCGTTCACATGTACCTTAGCGATTTAAAAATAGAAAATGTAAATATAGAGGAAGACTTAGAAAAGGCTCTTGGTATATCCAAGGACAAGATAGGTCTAACTATGGGAAACTGCGTGCCGAAAATTGTAAGTTGCGGCAACGTGTCTTTAGTTGTGCCCTTAAAGTCCAAGGAAGACATTGGAAATATTGTACTTAATGAAGCTTTTGCAGAAGAGCTTTCCAACAGAATAGGGGCAATGTCCATTCAAGTCTTTACTACGGAAGACGGAGAGAGTGTACATCAAAGGACTTTTTCCCCTGCTATCGGCGTGGCTGAAGAAATGGCTTCAGGCACATCTACAGCAGCGACTCTATACTACATGGCTGAAGAAGGAATTAACAAAAGTAATAAATCTCAACACAGACAAGGTTTGGAAGCGGACAGAAAGAGTGATCTTTACGCTTCCTATGACAGTGCAAAAGGCGTAGTTAAAGTTGGTGGACAGGCCTTTGTATATCTGAGCGGAGTGTTGAGTATAAAATGAGAGAAATTTCGAAAACCGAATTGAGAAAAAGAAAGAGAATGAAAGCAAGAAGAAGAAGGAATTTAATTATAATCGGGGTCCTTATTCTTGCTTTGGTTACTGTTATTGACAAGATAAATTTGTCCAGAGGAATTCTGAAAATTAACAAGAGAGATGTGGCATATGTGGAATTTTTGCAGTTTAAAGAAGGGAATATGAAGACTGTAAAAGACACCCGTATGGTGAACAAAATTATAAGAGGTTTGAAACAAATCAGAGGTCCCGTGGAAGAGAGGGAAGTACCCAAAGACATGGAGCACATCTTTATCAATATCTATGACAAGACCAACAAAAAGTGGGAGCTTGCCAAGTCGGGACAATACTTAAAGATAAACGGAACTCTTTACAACATAGGCAGTTCCGGCTCGAAAAAATTTGACGCTATTTTTGAAAAATATTCAAAATAAATTCTATTTATTGGGTATATTATTCATGTCAGGAGGTAGAAATGAAAAAAATAACATTTGCCGGAAATCCGGTAGCATTAATTGGAGAAGAAATTAAAGTTGGAGACAAGGTACCTGCATTTGAACTTACAAATCCGGACCTTACACCTTTAACTGATAAAGACTTGAAGGGAAAGGTTGTAATTTATTCAATAGTTCCTTCAATTGACACAGGTGTCTGCTCAATTCAAACAAAGACATTTAACGAAAGAGCGACAGAACTTTCAGAAGATGTTGTAGTTCTTACAGTATCTGAAGACTTACCATTTGCACAAGGAAGATTCTGCTCAGTAGAAGGTATTGAAAGAGCAAAAATCGCATCCGACTACAAGAAAAACGAATTCGGAAAGAGCTTCGGATTTTTGATGGACGGACTTTTCCTACTTGCAAGAGGAATTGTAGTTGCAGACAAAGAAGGCACAGTTAAATATGTAGAATACGTGCCGGAAGTAACTCACGAAGTTGACTTTGACAAGGCTATTGAAGCTGCAAAGGCTTTAATTTAACAGAAATATAAGACAGGGTTATGCCCTGTCTTTTTTTATATAGTCCTTTATTTTTTCAATCAATTTTCTGTTTGACTCTTCGTCTAAGATACAGAAGCGGAAGAAATTTTTGCCGAGGCCGAAGCTTTCACAGTCTCTTATTATAAGTGCGCTTTTCATTAAATAATTCCGAAGGTCCGCCGCGGTAAATCCGTCTTTAATTTCCACCAAGATAAAATTCGCATCTGAAGGATAGGCCTTTAATGTGCTTATCTTAGCCATTTCATTGTAAAAATATTCTTTTTCTCTTTTAATAAAGGACCTTGTTTTTTTAATGTATTCCTCGTCCCTAAGCATAATATTTCCAAGTTCCGAAGCCACAATATTTATACTCCAAAGATAGGATCTGTCTTCCATTTTTGCCAATACATTTTTGTCACTAAGTATTCCGTAGCCCAAACGAAGGCCCGGGGAAGCGAAAAACTTGGACGTTCCTCTGACAACAAATAAGTTCTTATATTCATCTGTAAGTGGAATCACAGAATTATTTTCAAATTCCACATAGCACTCATCTACCAATACATTTATCCCCGTGTCTAAAATTTTTCGAAGCTCTTCGACCTTTAGTGCGGTGCCTGTGGGATTGTTTGGGTTTGGGAAGGCAAAGAGGTCGATGTTGTTTTCTCTTACTATCTCTATAATTTTTCCCGGATTAAATTTAAAGTCCTCTTCTTTTTTCAAATTGTATTTAAAAATATTTGCCCCTGCGGACTTGAGATTGTTTTCGTATTCGCTGTAGGCGGGATTTAAAATAAGTGCGTTTTTTGGCGAGATGATCTCAATGTAGTC
This sequence comes from uncultured Eubacteriales bacterium, assembly GCA_902488815.1. Lineage (GTDB taxonomy): Bacteria > Bacillota > Clostridia > Tissierellales > Peptoniphilaceae > KA00134. Next base: position 37,868 of record CABTXP010000003.1, read on the forward strand.
CTTAATAAGCTCCGTAGCACCAAGGCCTAAAATTATTTTATCTACGTCGGTCTTTGCGTATGATGCAATTGAAGCCTTAAGCTCTCTGTAATGGGGGTCCGGGTATGTGGAGATAATCTCCGGATGCTTCACCAAGTATTTTTTTGCCAAGGGACTTATGCCCAATGGGTTTACATTTGAAGAGAAGTCCTTTATCTCACTTTTATCTATATTTAATTCCTTTGCAATTTCAAATAAATCAGCTCCGTGTTTGTCTATTTTCATTTGTACCTCCGAAAGTATTATAGCACGTGTGTAATTTACTTTAATATAGTAAAATGATTGAGAGGTGTTAATATGTTTTTAAACGACTACAATGACTCGGCACATGAACGAGTGTTAATGGACCTTATAAAGCTTCAAAAGGGTTATAAAGGCTACGGCAAGGACGAGATATCCATAGAAGCGGCGGAACTTATAAAAAAAGATTTAAAGTGTGAGTGCGACATCCACTTTGTACCCGGGGGCACTATTGCAAATGTCCTTGTGATAAACGCTGCTTTAAGGCCTTACGAAGCTGTAATTGCACCTGTGACGGGACACATTGAAGGCCACGAGGCGGGATCCATTGAAGCCTTGGGCAATAAAATTCTCACCATGGACACAGAGGACGGGAAAATAAATCCTGAAGCTTTAAGAGAATTTGCGGAAAAATTTACAGAGGACTACCAAGTGAGACCTAAAGTTGTCTATATTTCAAATACCACGGAGCTTGGCACCTACTACAACAGAGAAGAGCTTATAAAAATTTACAAAGTCTGCAGAGAAAAAAATCTCTACCTATACATAGACGGAGCGAGGATGGCCGTTGCCATGGCAAAGGTGCAAATTAAGCCTTATGAAATGCAGGACCTGTGTGACGTCTTTACTTTCGGCGGCACAAAAAACGGTGCCCTTTACGGCGAGGCTGTGGTGATATTTAACGATGACCTTAAAAAGAACTTCAGACTTGTTATGAAACAAAGAGGGGCCATGATGGCAAAGGGATTTATTTTAGGCTCTCAATTTAAGACCTTGTTTCAAGACGGTCTTTACTATGAACTTGGAAAGAAATCTCTTAAAATGGCAGAGTACATGGTTCAAGGACTAAAAGAATCGGGAGTTAAATTTAATGAACCTCCCCTTACAAACCAAATCTTTATTGAGCTTCCAAAGGATGTGGCGGAAGAACTTTACGATAAATTTGCCTTTGAAGTACAGGAAGAATTAGAGGACAAAAAAGTCATTCGCCTTGTGACAAATTACAGGACCTCAAAAGAAGAGATAGATGAATTTATAGAAGAAGTAAAAAAATATAATTTAGCTTCTAAAAACCGTGAGGGAAATTTTGTTCCGCTATATTACGAATACGACAAGATTCGCATTACATCCATTGCCACGGCACTAAGGAAAGCGGGGATACCTTACGACCTAAGTACCGAAGCAAGTCCCAATGTACTTGGCATCTATGCCGGGGAAGGGCGAGGAAATTTTTATCCCACAAAGGTTTCGGTAGAAGAAGAGAGATACGATGAGGCGTCGGCAATACTTAGTCAATTATTTGGGAGGGCATAATGAGAGATTTTTATTTTGAAAGAGGCAAAGAGAGAATTCACGGCGTACACTTTCCCGTGGAAGACAAAGTTGCATCAATTTTACTCATCCACGGCATTTCGGAACACATAATGAGGTATGAAGACTTTGCAAGATTTTTAAACGAAAACAAAATTGAAGTTTGGGGCTTCGACCTTAGAGGTCACGGACTTACAGCAAAGACGAAGGAGGACTTGGGAGATTTTAAAAGTGAAAATGTTTTGGAAGACATTGTGGGGGACATAAGAGAGATTTATCTCATGTTGGACGACACTCACCCAAGGTACATCTTCGGCCACAGCATGGGAAGTTTTATCCTTAAGTACTACATTTCACAGTACGACGATTTTGATAAGGCCGTCTTCTCAGGCACGGGAGAGCTTAAAGAAAGTGAAGGCAATGCCCTTTACAATATTTCGGAAATAGTAAATTTATTCGGCAAAAAGAGAAGGTCAAAACTTCTTTACAACCTTGCTGTGGGAAAATTTGCTAAAGCGATAAAGGACAGAGAGACAGAGGAAGACTGGATCTCCTATAACGAGGACAATATAAGAGCCTACAATGAAGACCCCCTATGCGGCTTCGGCCTTGCAAATGAAAGCTATGCGGCCTTCGGCAAGAGCATTGTAAAAATTGTAAATGCCGACTACTCAAATACTAAAAAAGATTTGCCCTTGGGATTTTTCTCCGGCAAAGGAGATCCTGTGGGGAATTTTTCAAAGGCTGTAGTAAGTGAAGTGGAAAGATTTAAAGACTTGGGCTTTAAAAATGTGGAGCTTAAACTCTACGACAACATGCGCCACGAAATCTTAAACGAAAAAGAGAAGGACATAGTTTACAAAGACATATTGGAATTTTTAATGAAATAAATATTCAGGAATTTGTTAAATGGAAAAATCTCAAAATAAATTTTTGTATGTTTTAATAATCGCAGGAGTTGTAACAATGTTTTTAACAAGATTTACAATTTTAAGGGACAAGGGAATTGTAACCTCCTTGGACAAAGATAAAATTATAGTATCTTATGAGTCTGAAGTCCTTAAAAACCATGTGGATTTTTATAAATACGATGAAAAAATTATTATACATGCCTATTCAGAAAATAAATTCGACGTGCCAAATGAGATAGAAGTGCCCTATGTAGGGGAAATAGATAAAGATATGATTAAACTCAATTGGCTTGCTGTAGGCGGACAAGAAGTAGAAGGGGACAGCGACAGTATTGTGGCGGCAAGAGTGAAAATTATTTCAGGAGATAAGATTATTTATGAAGATACAATTGACCTCATTGAAAATGCTTGGGACGCCTTTGACAAAGCATTAAAAAAATAATAAAAGAAAGACCGAGGTTCTTCGGTCTTTATATTTCATCTCCTCTTATCCATCCGTGGTAGAGGGTATTACTTGCAGGGTCCTTGCCTTCAACTCTCAGCCAGCTTTTACCCGACTGTTCGATTTGAATCTCGTATATATAGAGATCTGTTCCGGGCTCTAAAGTTTTTATTACTTCTGAGTTTACATCTGCACTTTCAAATAATTTTACAGCTTTTCCCGTCTTTTGGTAGGTGAAGCGAAGGCCCGTATTGTCCCCTTCATTCGTCTCTACACTTGTGTCATCAAGCTCTAAGGGTTCGCCTTTTTTTATTGCGGCAAGTGCCAGATTTGCTCCTGCCGACTCAGGCATGTAGGTCAAAAATTCTTTTAAAATTCTTGCGGCTTTTTTCGGCTCTCCCGATTCGTAACTGTCCTTGGCAGATTTTAAGATGCGGTTTTGAATTTTGACCAAGTGCTCTCTTGCCACTTCGTAGTTTTCTTTATCTTTTTCAAGTACCATGGAATAAAATTTTGCCGCCTTTAAATACTCTTCCTTTTCTTCCCACTCCATACCTTCTTCCAATGCCTTTTTCGAATTAATAAGTTTCTTTATTTCGTCCAAGGTATCGGCGACTTTCGGGTTTTTGTCATAGGGCAGAAGAGTCTTCTTGGCTTCCGTATAATCGCCCTTTCTCAAATAGTATTCTGAAATTTTTATCCTTGAGTTAATATAGAGGTTGGAAATCGGCTTCCTTGTAATAAATACTATCCCTATTAATATGGCAAGGGAGAGTATTATTATAAGAGCGTTGCGTACCGGGAAGTTTTTCTTCTTCTCAGGCTTTCTGATTTTAGAGACTTCTTCAACCTTGGGAGCATTAAGTGTAGTGTTTAAAGTTACGGTTTGAGTTTTAAACTCCTGAGGATTTTCCGTGGCACTTGCGATTTTGTAGTTAATCATTTGCTCCGTGAGAGTGGAGAGAACAAGGTACTTGTTTCTGTTACAAAAGTTGCACTGCTCCTCGTCCTTCTCGTTCACACAGCCGCAGACACAACGCCATGAATCTACAAAGTTGTCGCCGTAGGTATAAATTTCTCCTTTAAAAAATTTCATCAAGTCTTCGTGGACTTCCGTTGTGATTAAGGGCAGGGCATAGAGAGATTGATTTTCTCTTGCCAAGTTTTTAACCTTGCCGTCTTCCCATATGTATTTTTTTATTCTTATCTCTACTTCTCTCGCTTCTTGGAACCTGAAGTCTAAGGAAAAGGGATTTAAAAAAGCCATGGACTTTTCCATAAGCTCTATTCTTCCGGGATTAAATTCAAACTCATTGCCGCCGAAGAGATAGTCTCCGTTTTTGTCTTTAAACTTACAGAGGATTACAACTTCCACTACTTTTTTGTCGGAAGCGTTAATGAGGTCCACTAAGAGAGAAAGAGGATTTGAAATAATAAGCTCCGCTCTGGTGATTTGTACATCGTCCTTGGGATTTAAGTACACCTTTGAGGGGAGGGTCTTAATATTTTCCATAATATCACCACCTTGATTATAAAATATCGGCACATGCCTTTCAATTAAAATGCAATGAAGACATAATTTTGATATAATTTAACATGGTGATGAATATGTCAAATATAAAGGAATTAAAACCTAAAATTGTATTTAGGTATGAAGAAGAACTTATGACCCTTTTTAACAAGGGCACTAAAAGATTTGTCAAGTCATTGTGGTTCGTCCTATTGATTATAATCGTGGCATTTTTCTTTTTGGATCGAAACGCATTAATTGACAACTTTATTTATTTTGTTGCGGCAATAGCAGTTGCAATTATTTTTACAGTTTTTATTTACAGAAGAACATTAATTTTTCAAACAAAGGTTAAAAACTTTGCCAATAACGGTATAAAGTTAAAAGGCACAATTGTAGGCACTAAGGTGGACTCAAGGTCTAAGAGGAACACTCTTCACCTGATTGTAGAGTATGTAGATCCTGAGGATAAACAAAAGAAGACCTTTGTCACCGATGCGGTTACGGGTAATCCCTACACCCTCTTACACAGTATGGACGTTACCGTTTACAAAGTAAGAGACAATTGTTTTGCCACGGATTTTAATTTGAAGGTGGATTTAGATAAAAAATGATTAAAAAATTTACAGCGGTCCTCCAAGAGGAGTTGGCATACTTGGACACAGGCGGTGAAGATAAGGAGACTTTGGTCCTTATTCACGGCAACATGAGTTCAAGTATGTTTTTCTTAAGGACCATTGATAAACTTAAGGACAGATACAGGATTATAGCTCCGGATTTGCCGGGCTTCGGTGACTCTACTTACAGGAAAGTATACACATCGATAAAAGACTACAGCGATTTATTGGCACGATTTTTTATAAAATTGGGCATTAAAGACTATACAGTCTTAGGTTGGTCCATGGGTGGAGGAGTGGTATATGAACTTCTCTTAAACGACCTTTGCAAGGAAGACATAAAAAAAGCTGTAATCCTTGCAGGAGTGGGACTTAACGGCTTCAGATACAAAGAGTTTTTGTCACAGCTTAAAAACGGAATGAAATTTTCCGTCGGACCTTTGGGAGCCGAAGAATTTGTCATGGGCTTTAAACAAGTTAACAATATTTACAAGGAGTTCCAAGGAGAAGAATTAAGGGAAGAAATTCACTTAAACGCAGTTAAAAACTCTCTTAAAAAATATGTGTACAGCGGCAAGGACATAGACCCGGAGGAACTCGAAATAAACGGACGTGAGGCTGAGAAGCAAGTCAATGTTAAAGACGTTGCCAAGGCACTCTATGACTTTGACATGATGAAGACCGAGGCCTATAAGAAGTTTGAAAGTAAAATTCTAATTCTTCACGGCACAGATGACTTTGTAACATCAGTAAAAGGTGCGGTGGAAGATTATAAACTTTTAGCAACCAATGCCTATATAAAGCTGATTGAAGGCGGAACCCACGGCCTGATGGCGACGAATTTTGAAGAATATATTGCTGCGTTGGAGGACTTTTTAGGAGGTAAATATGAAAGTTTTAATATCAAATAGACTAAAGGAAAGTTCAATATCAAAAGTTAAGGACTTAGGCTACGAAGTCGCTCTTTTTGATCCCAAAGACCTTTCTACAATTGACTGTTCAAGTGAAATAATTGTAGAAAGCGGCCTTATTAAAAAAATGGATTTGGGAAAGTTTAATAATTTAAAATATATTTTTCTCACATCCACAGGCGTGGACTACTTGGACCTTGACTACATTATAAATGAGAGAAACGTTACAATTACCAATGCTCACGGCACATACGGACCTCCCATTGCAGAGTGGGTGCTATACAATATTTTGCAATTGGAAAAACTTGACAGACTTAATTTGGAAAACCAAAGGAACAAAAAGTGGAGCCCGAGAAAATATTCAGGACAACTTTACAACAAGAAGGCTTTAATTTTAGGCACCGGAGCAATCGCCAAGGAAACCGCAAAGAGATTAAAGGCTTTTGACGTAGAGACCATAGGCTATAACACATCGGGAAGAAGTGTAGAATACTTTGATGAAGTTGTAAACAGAGAAAAACTTTTCGAAATTTTGCCTGAGATGGACTATGTAATCTCCACACTTCCCGGCACGGAAAAAACTGAAAATTTCATTGACGAAGATTTTATTTCAAAAATGAACAAGGACGCTTTAATCATAAACATATCAAGAGGTATGGTTATAGACGAAAAGGCTTTAATAAAAGCTTTAAAAGAAGAAAAAATAAGAGGGGCTGCCCTTGACGTATTTGAAGTTGAACCCCTGCCTGAATCATCTCCCCTTTGGGAAATGGAAAATGTCTATGTCTTCCCCCACATTTCCTATTCATCGGAAGACTGGGAAGAGAGAATGCTAAGCGCGGCAATGGATAACTTAAAAAATCTTAAAGAGGGCAATGAGCCTTTAAATATTATAAGTCTTAAGAAAGGTTACTGAGTTTATTGAAATTAGAATTTAATTTAAAGCAGGTACAAACTCTTGCCATTACGCAGGAGTTGGTACTTGCCATTGAAATTTTACAATTAAATAACTTGGAGCTTAAAGACTATATTAAAAAAGAAGCTGAAGAAAATGTGGCACTTGACCTACCTGATGCAACAGTTGATGACAGATTGGAAAAATTTATCAGAAATTGGAAAGAAGCTTCGGAAAACAGATATAATTTTCCGGGAGAAGAAAGAGAAGAGTACAGCTACGAAAATTTTGCCACAAAAGAGGACTGTTTGAGCGATCATCTACTTGATCAGTTGCCGGGCCTTTTTCTCTCGGAGGAAGAAGAGACAGTTGCACGATATGTCCTTGGAAACATAGACTCAAACGGCTATCTGACCTCAAGCGCCGCCGACATGGCAAAGGAAATTCGCGTGAGTGAAGATGAAATCGAAGAGATTATAAAGGGCATTCAAACCTTTGAGCCGGCAGGTGTAGGCGGAAGAAATTTAAGAGAAGTTCTTCTCCTTCAAACAGATGACAAGGTTGAAAGGGAAATAATAAACTCCTACTTAGAAGAAGTTTCAAGAAACAGAATAGTTGAGATAGGAGAGGCCATGAACCTTCCCGCAAAGGAAGTTCAAAGTGCAGTAGACAGAATTAAAAAACTTAATCCCAAGCCCGGAGCATCATTCCCAAGCTGCGAGAGAACTCTGTACATAGTCCCTGACGGTGAAATAAAAGTAGAGGACGGCAAGGTGGTCGTTGAAATTTTTGACGACGGCAAGGAAAATTTAAACCTTAACACCTACTACCTGACCCTGCTTCAAGAGACTAAGGACCAAGAAGTTATAAACTACTTAAAGGACAGAGTTAAAAAGGCAATGTTTTTGGTAAAGGCCATTGAACAACGTAAAGAGACAATAAAAAAAGTCATACATTCCATTGCAAAACTTCAAGAGAGATTTTTCTTGGGAGGAGCTTTGGCACCAATGACTTTAAAAGACGTGGCATATGATGTGGAGATGAGCGAGTCTACAATTTCAAGAACCACGAGAGGCAAGTACATAATTTTTGAAAACAAGACCTATGAATTAAAAGACTTCTTTACCCAAGGCTTAAGAGGCGAAGGAGAAGATATTTCATCAAGGGAAGTAAAGGACAGAATAATTGAAATAATAGAAGGAGAAGACCCGAAAAAACCTCTCTCCGATCAAAAAATATCGAATATGCTCAAGGAAGAGGGAGTGGAAATCTCCAGACGCACCGTGGCAAAGTATAGAGATGAAGAAAACATACCTGCCACAAGTAAGAGAAGAAGATTTTAAAGTAAAAAAATATCCCGCCATGTGTGATGAGTACATATCACATGCGCGGGACTTTTTTATTTGCGTTTTTTAAATCTAAGCTTTGCAATTTTCCAAAGGTCTCTAATCTCTCTCACACCTAAGGCGTGAAGTGAAACGGCATATACCGCCATAGCCACGGCCACTATAATGAGAAGCAAAACAAGCATTGCCAACCTTGCCCCGATGACGCTTCCCAACGTCCTTATAAAGACCGGTTCCAAGGGGAAGTATAAAAGACATATAAGTCCCAAGAGGACAGATGCCATAATAGTCTTTATAAAAGCTCTCACATAGGACTTGGTGCCCAAGTTGCCGATTTTCTTTCGAAGCAGCCTAAAGGATAGAAACATAGCTACTGTAGTTGCAATACTTACAGACGTTGCCAAGCCTTGGATGCCGAACTTGTGTGCCACAAGAATATTCAAAGCAATATTAATAAAAACATTGACACCGCCCACGATAAAGGGAGTCTTAGTGTCGTGAATTGAATAGTAAACCCTGTTAAGCACATTTGAAATTGAAATGGAAATAAGGGCGACGGTGTAACATCTTAAAGTCGTCGTAACTTGGTAGGCGTCATCAGCAGTAAATCTGCCGTGAAGATAGACAATGTCTACAAAGGGCCTTGCCAAAATTATAAGACCTACCGTGGCGGGAACTGTAATAAAAAATACAGTCTTAACCCCGGCGTTCATAACCCTTTTACCTTTCATAATATTTCCCGAGCCGAATTCTCTCGAAAGAATGGGGAAAATTATAGCCGTAATTGCGGTAATAAATATACCGAGTATCATCAGGTTTAATTTATTTGCATAGTCCAAGTTGGAGGGCGCACCCTCACCAAGTCCTCCCGCAATAGTCCTGTTGACAATAACATTAAGGTCGTTGATGGATGTACTTATAAGGACGGGAATTGAAAGAATAACCGCCTCTTTAACATATTTGTTTTTAAAGTCGATAATAAGCTTCGGTCTGTATCCCGCCCTAAAGGCGTCGGGAAGTAAAAATATAACCTGTGCCACAATCCCTAAGACACTTGCAACAGTAAGACCGACAATGCCGAAGGAATGAACAAAAAAGTTCAGGTAAATAATGTAGACCAAGTTTAAAGGTATGGCAACGGCACCCGCCGCCGCAAAGCGACCTTCGTATTGTAAAAAGCCTGTCAAGACTCCCACGATTGCGGAGAAAATCATTACAGGCATTCCCACCTTGGTAAGTTCCGCCGCCAAGAGGAATGTGTCCTCCGGTGCAAGGTATGCCGTAAGCATAGCCACCTGTTTTGAAAAAATCATTCCAAGAGCCGCGACGACAGCTGAAATAATTACAACAGATGAAAGCATATTATTTGTATATACAAGCTTCTTACCTTCTCCCAAGTCGTGTTCCATCTTTTGAATCCCCGGTATAAAAGTTGTGGCAATAGCCGCAGTAATAAGGGCGGAGATTAAAGCTGTAGCCGATTGAGACAAAGTAAAAGCGTCTTTTTCCATTCCGGATCCGAATTTTGAGGCGATTAAAATCTCTCTATATAGGCCCAAAATTTTTCCAATTAGGGCAAAAAAAACAATTGCAAAGGTAGACCTGGCAATTTTTTTAGTCGATTTTTCCATATTTCCTCCATTTACTGTAGTATATTAATTATTACTTATGTTGTCAAACGAGTAAAACTCTTGTGCTATAATAGCAAAAAGGAGGCGAAAATGAATACTTTTGATTCAATTAAAAGGATTAAACCTTACTTTAAAAAATACAGAACGGTTTTATACTTGGACTTATTTTGCGCATCACTTACAACGGTAGCGGACATAACACTACCTCTTATATTAAAATTTTTAACTCAAACGGCAATGGACGATCCCCTTAACTTTACAATGAATGTAGTTTTAAAAATCGCCCTTTTGTTTTTTGTAATAAAAATCATAGATATAATTGCCGGATACTATATGACCAGTATCGGTCACATAATGGGCGCAAAAATTGAGACGGAAATGAGAAGGGACATATACTCCCATCTTCAAACACTTTCCGACTCTTTTTACAACGAGGCTCGCATCGGACAAATTATGAGCCGTATTACAAACGATCTCTTTGACATAACGGAGTTTGCACACCACTGTCCTGAAGAATACTTTATCGGCGCAATTAAAATTATTGTCACCTTTGTAATTTTAATGAGTATAAATGTGCCCATGACACTTATTATTTACGCAATCATTCCCTTTATGTTTATAGTTGCGGCAAAGTACAGAAAGAAAATGAGAGAGGCGCAACAGAGACAGCGTGTTCACATTGGAGATATAAACTCGGAAATAGAAGACAGCCTTTCAGGCATAAGAGTAGTGAGAAGTTTTACAAACGAAGAACTTGAAAAAGACAAGTTCAGCGAGTCCAACAACTACTTCTTGGGCATAAAAAAATCCTACTACAAAAACATGGCTGCATTTATGACTGTCACAAGAACCTTTGACGGCATAATGCACCTTGCCCTTATCTTAACCGGCGGCTATTTTATGATACAGGGGACAATTGACCCTGCGGACTTAATAGTATATGTAATGTATGTAAGGACAATGATAATGACTGTAAACAGAATTGTAGAATTTACAGAGCAGTTCCAAAAAGGCATAACAGGCATAGAGAGATTCGGAGAAATAATGGACATTGAGCCGGAGATAAAAGACACCCCCGGCGCAAAAGACATAGAAAATGTATCGGGGAACTTGGAATTTAAAGACGTATGGTTCAGGTACAACAAAGACCTTCCCTATGTAATAAAGGACTTTAACCTGAAGATAAGTCCCGGGGAAAGTGTGGCAATAGTAGGCCCCTCAGGTAGCGGCAAGACCACGATCTGTAACCTTATCCCGAGATTTTATGAAGTCAGTGAAGGACAGATTTTACTTGACGGCAAGGACACAAAGGACATAACCTTAAAGTCCCTTAGAGAAAACATCGGCATAGTACAACAGGACGTGTACCTCTTCTCAGGAAGTATATTGGACAACATTCGCTACGGCAGAGAAGATGCAACCTTTGAAGAAGTAGTGGAAGTATCCAAGATGGCGGGGGCGTATGAATTTATTAAAGAAATGCCTGACGGCTTTGACACTCACGTAGGAGAGAGAGGCGTAAAACTATCAGGCGGACAAAAACAGCGTATCTCAATAGCAAGAGTGTTTTTAAAAAATCCGAAAATCTTAATATTGGATGAAGCCACCTCGGCCCTTGACAACGAAAGTGAATTAATAGTGCAGCAGTCTCTTGAAAGACTTACCAAGGGAAGGACGACACTAACCATCGCCCACAGACTCACCACAGTCCAAAACTCCGACCTGATCCTTGTCATGTCGGAAGAAGGCATAGTGGAGCGCGGCACTCACGAAGAGCTCATGGCAAAAAAATCCTACTACTACAATCTGTATACAAAGGGCGGCCTTTTAAATTAAACTTTAGCGGCAAATATTTAATAAAAAAAAGACCTCAATATTCTTTTGAGGTCTTTAATTATTTGAGATTAAATTCTTCCTCGGGGCCTTTTATTGTAAAAATTTCACAGAAGGGGAATTTGTCCTTCATCTCATCTTTAAATTTTTCGGAGATTTCATATTCGTCCCACATGTGCATCGGGAAAAAGTATTTAGGTCTCAGCTTTTCAATATAGTATTCTCCCGTCAAATGATACTTGTCCTTCATGCGAGGGTCCACAGGAGAGAAGACAACATCTACACGGTCCATTATTTTGTCTATCTCGCCCTTAAACCATTTTTCCATGTGAGTTCGTTCATCCGCCGAGTATCTGTCCCAGAACCACCAGTTGTGATCTCCTGCGAAGACCAAGGCGTGACCTTCCGCCTTGACGAGGGTGAAGAAGCCTTCGTCTGTTGAGTCGTAAAATTTAAACTCCACATCTTCTATCTTCAAGGACTCGTCGGGAGCGACAAAATATCTGTTTTCTCTTTTATCTGCAACAATATCTTCACTTAATACATAGTAGTCGGCATTAAAGTCGAAAATCTTTTCGGAAAAGTGGTCTCCATGTTCGTGAGTTGAGATGAAAAAAACTTTTTTGTCTTTTGGAATATTTAAATTGCCTTTGCCGAAGTAGTCAAAGACGAAGAAGTGTCTTTCCATTTCCACGGCAAAAGAGCTGTGGTATATAAATGTAATTTTCATGGCGCCTCCTTTTAAATATAAAATAATTATCACATTTTATTCATAGATATCCAATAAAAATGAGTATAATAGACTTTGGAGGTATGAAATGGAAGATAACAGATATGACTATTACAAAAAACCTAAAAAAGAAAAGAGAAAAATCGGCATCATCGGTGCTTTAATAATTGCTTTAATCGGAGGATTGGTGGGAGGTTCCATAGGATATTTTGCAGCGGCTGAAGGCTTTAAAGGAAGTGCTGCACCTGCCACAAGTGTCAGCGACAACTCCGGCACTGAAAAAATTATCGTAAACAAAACGGAAAATCCCGTATCGGCGGTAGCATCAAAGGCAATGCCTTCAATAGTTGGCATCTCAACGGTGATGAAAGTCCAAGACAGTTGGGCGTGGTTTAACACGGAAAGAGAAGTCCCTGCCACGGGAAGCGGCATAATCGTCGACCCTCGCGGATATATTTTGACCAATGCCCACGTGGTAAATGACGGCGAAGTCACAAGCTGCCAAGTAATGTTAGACGACGGCACCTATGTAGACGGCAAAGTAATTTGGACGGACAAGAGCATAGACGTGGCATTTGTAAAAATTGAAACAGATCACAAACTCATCCCGGCAACCTTGGGAGACTCGGACAAAGTAAATGTGGGAGACCTGGCAGTAGCAATAGGAAACCCAATTGACCCGGCATTTCAAAGGTCGGTAACAGCAGGAGTAATCTCCGGACTTAACAGAGTAGTGGGACAAGTCTCAGGGGGCGGCTACATGACAGGCCTTATCCAAACAGATGCGGCAATAAACGGCGGCAACTCCGGCGGCGCACTTTTAAACGACAAAGGCGAAGTCATAGGCATGAACACGGTAAAAGTTCAAACGGCGGAAGGCTTGGGCTTTTCAATCCCAATAAACTCAATAAGACCTATAATCGAAGAAGTATTAAAGACAGGCACATACAACTTGCCCGTACTTGGCATAGACCAATATGATGCAAAGTCTGCCCAAATGATAATGCGTAAAGATTTAGGCGTGGAAAACGGCGTACTTGTAATTAACGTCTACAAGGGATCACCTGCAGAAGAAGCAGGCATAAAGCCGGGAGACATCATAGTAAAGATGGGCGGCATGGACATAATGAGTATGGACTCGCTAAAAGTTGCATTGTACAAGGAGAAAGTAGGAGACACGACAAAAGTCACAGTCTTCAGAGACGGCAAGAACGTGGAATTGGAAGTAACCTTTACGGACTTCCAAGTCTCCGACGCTCAAAGACAGAACAAAGACACATTCACTTATAAATAAAAAAGTAGTTGGAAAACAAAGGGGGACATTCGTGAAGTTGCTGACGGCAACGCAACGTGTGTCCCCTATTTCGTTCCAGTACACAAACCTCCCGAATTTTGATATAATATAAAAAAGAGGTACTTATAAACTAAACATATGTATTTATACACTATTTGGTTTTGATAGGTTTGAGCGTAAGCAGTGTCATAGAGACTCGGGAGGAAATTAAATGATATATACTATTGTATCTGTAATAATAGGAATTATAATAAATCTTATTTTTCCATATTATGTAAATAGTGGTTTGATGCATACAGGAGTTGGAACTTGTATTACTATTGGGTTAATATCCATTAAAATATTAAATGAAATTAAAGAATTAAGTAAAAAGTTAGATAAGCAATAGAACTTATAAATTTATTTAAGAGCATCTGTCAAAATGGTAGGTGCTTTTTAGATTTTTTGGGGACATTCACCCTCCTTCGTCGGGTACAGGCCTTGAAGCGGTGTGTCCCCTTAAAACTATCTTTAAATTCAAAACAAGGTTTATAAACGACTAAGCCTTTTATTTTGAGTCGTAAACAAACTCGATTTAACTACTTACACTTCATTCAGGGGACACACGCTTCGTTTTTGCTTTGCAAAACTTCGCGAATGTCCCCAAGAAACAACGCACATCTCTCAGGGGACATTCACCCTCCTTCGCCGGGTACAGGCCGCGAAAAGCTTTAGCTTTGAGAGGTGTGTCCCCACCGCCACACAAACCTCCCGAATTTTGATAAAATAAACAGAGGAGGTACTTATGCCATTTGAAATAGTGAGAAACAACATAGTAAATATAAAAGCGGATGCAATTGTAAATACGGCAAACCCCAAGGCCACAGTCGGTGGAGGAGTAGACAGTGAGATACACAAAGGCGCGGGACCTGAGCTTCTCATTGCAAGAAAGAAAATCGGAGACATTCCCTTCGGCAAAGCCTTTATTACTCCCGCATATAATTTAAAGGCAAAATATGTCATTCACACCTCAACACCGTCCTTCCGAGGTGGAGCGAAGGGGGAAGAAGAAATACTTGCATCATGTATTAAAAACTCTCTAAACTTGGCAAAAGAAAAAGGCTGTCGGTCCATAGCCATGCCTTTAATCGGCACGGGTACCTGCGGTTACCCAAGTGACCTGGCACTTCAAATTACAATAAAAGAAGTGAGCGAATTTTTGTTAAAAAACGAAATGCACATATACCTTGCAGTCTTTTCCCGTGAAGCCTTGTCACTGTCCAAGAAACTTTTTCAGTCGGTAAAAGAATATATTTCCGAAAACTATGTGGAAGAAAAGATAGATGAAGAATACATAGGCTCCTACAACAGAAGATATATTTTAGAGGACCGTATGATGGCACCCTCTATACAGGGTAGTGTTAGTATAGAAGACGCGATTAAAAATTTGGACGAAGGCTTTTCAAAGACATTAATCAAGCTCATAGACGAGTCCGGCAAGTCGGACCCTGAAGTTTATAAAAAGGCAAATATAGACAGAAAACTCTTTTCCAAAATCAAAAACAATCCCGACTATCGCCCCTCAAAGACCACGGCAATAGCCTTTGCTTTGGCGTTGGAACTGAGCCGTGAAGGGACGGAGGACCTAATAGGACGGGCGGGCTATGCCCTTACAAGGAGCAGCAAGTTTGACGTAATGATTGAATATTTTATTGAAAGGAAAAATTACAACATCTTTGAAATAAACGAAGTGCTCTTTGCCTTTGACCAACCTTTAATCGGCGGATAAATGTCGCCTCCAAAGCGACCCGAAGGCCTTCCCGATTTTTTACAATATAGTAAAAGAAAGGGAGGATAAAAATGATAGAACTTGTATTTATATTGGATAAGAGCGGATCAATGGAAGGTTTGGAAAAGGACACAATAGGCGGATTTAACTCCATGATTGAAAGGCAAAAAAAAGAATCGGGAGAAGCCTATGTCTCCACAATATTATTTAACGACGAAAGTAAAGTAATCCACGACAGAGTGCCTATAAAAGACGTGCCCAAGATGTCTGCGGAAGAATACTATGTAGGAGGCTGCACCGCACTACTTGACGCAGTGGGAGGAGCCATAAGACACATCGGCAACATTCACAAGTACGCCCGCAAAGAAGATGTGCCGGAAAAGACATTATTTGTAATCACCACCGACGGCATGGAAAACGCCAGCAGAAGGTACAACTACAGAGAAGTAAAAAGACTCATCACCAACCAAAGAGAAAAATACGGCTGGGAATTTATCTTCTTAGGTGCAAACATCGACGCGGAAGAAGAAGGAGAAAAATTCGGCATCGATAGGGAAATGGCGGTAAACTATCACAGCGACGAAAAAGGCACGGAACTAAACTACAGAGTCTTAGGAGAAGCCATAACTCAAGTGAGAAGAAACAAAGGCAGAATGGACAAACACTGGAAAGACGAAATTACCAAAGACTACAAAAACAGAAAAGATAAAAGATAAAAAAAGTAATAGGGGACATTCCCCGCCAAAGGCGAAGGTGTGTCCCCTTTAAACTGTATTTAAATTCAAATCAAAGTCTATTAATGACTAAGCCTTTTATTTTGAGCTATTAATTGAGTTAATTTAACAACTTACATTATTCTTAGGGGACATTCGTGAACGAGTGTAACGAGAGAACGTGTGTCCCCGGTATAAAAAAAGGGACACACCCACGCTTCGCTTGCGAATGTCCCCAAGAAGCAACACATATTATTCAGGGGACACACGTTACGTTGCAAATGCAACTCCACGAATGTCCCCTACATAATGCGTTATACAATTCTTATACAAATTTAGGTTTTTTGCCCGGGTTTTCAAGTTCGAAGGAGTTAAGTATTTGAAGCAAGGTTTCAAAGCCCTTGGGGTATGTGCCTTCGCCCTTTGAGGAGTACAGTTCTCCGCCTAAGTCCACACTTAGTTCCCACATGGGGTATGGGCCGTTAAATACATTGGTGTATTCTTCTTTCCAATTTTCCAGTCCCAATTTGGCGATTTCTTCTTTCAAATACTTTACGTCGTCGCCCATATCGTTTTCGTAAATATTTTCGCTTTCTTCTCCGAAGTAGATCTCGTCTTCCAATCCTTCTTCGTAAGTGTATCTGATTGTGTCTTTGAATTTGTCTTCGTTAAAGTAAAACATTTTAAAGACTCCTTCTTCTTGCCAATAGGCAAAGGATAGTTCTCTTAATTCTTTCATTTAGCCCTCCATTTTTTCCAAATACTTATATAAATTGTTGTAAGCTTCTCTAAGACTTTCTTCCGTCATATTTCTATCTTTGAGTACATCTGTTGCCGCCCCTAAAAACTCTTCCAATTTGTCATCGGGTCTCAAGTTTTGCACTTCCGTTGCAATTTTTACCAATTGTTTTAATTTTTCCCATATCATCATGACTTTGTGCTCGCCCATTATGTGGTCAATTAAATAGCCCAAGGTCCAATTTTTGGAGTTGTCTGTAAGCACGGACTTGTGAGGCACGATTAAATTTTCTTCTCTCTGTCTTTGAAGGAAGTAATTTAATTCTTCGTTTGTAAATCCTTTTAACAGGATGTACTCCGTGTCTATGTGGGCAGGGGTCTTTACTTCTTCTTTAAGAAAGCCTTCCATGCCCAAGAGGTACCCGGTCTTTTGTCCCAAGTCTTCGTCTTTTGCGATTATTATTTCTATGCCTTCTTCCGAGGCGATTTCATTTAGTTTATTTAGTCGTTCTTTTGTCATTCCATAGCTTAGTATTTTTTTATTCATATCATTCCACCCTCAGGTGGTTTATACCCTTTTTACGGTTTTTTATTTATACTACAAGGCCTCCGTTGGGACTTATTATTTGTCCCTGGATGTAGTCGCACTTTCCCGTGACCAAAAATGCTATGAGCTCGGCGATTTCCTCCGGCTCCATCAGCCTGCCTGCAGGGATTTCTTCTATTAAATATTTTAGCGTCTCTTCTCCCAAGTGCTCACACATTTCCGTTCTAACTGCGCCGGGTGCTATGGAATTTACTATGATGCCTGAGGGGCCCACTTCTTTTGCAAGGGCTTTTGTCAGTGCATTTACCGCGCCCTTTGATGCGGAGTATGCCACTTCCATGGCGCCTCCCGTTATCCCCCACATGGATGAGATGTTTAGTATATAGCCTTTGTGATTTTTAAGCATGGTGGGGAGCGCCAGGCTTATGGTGTTGTAAACGCCCGTCACGTTTACGTCAAAAATTTTCTTCCAAGTCTTTTCGTCCGTGTCTTGGAACAGGGACACACAGTCTATCCCGGCGTTGTTTATTAATATGTCGGGAGACTTGATACTTTCAGTTATTTTTGAGAAGAGCTCTTCCACTTCTTTGTGATTTGACACGTCGCACTTAAAGGTCATGGCGTTGTGGCCCATGGCTTTTATTTTTTCTACGACTTCATTCGCTTCTCTTTCTCTTTCTCTATATGTTATTACTATGTCGGAGGGCTCTTCTTCCTTTGCAAGGCGAAGGGCTGCAGCTCGTCCTATGCCGCGACTTCCTCCCGTGATTAATATACTTTTTCTCATGTGACACCTCTTTTATATTGTACTATATAAAATCTTTTTGTATTATTTCCTTGTTTTTATTTTTCCTTTTGGTATAATGATATAAATTTATAAAGGCAATAACGAGAGGAGTAGTTTTGCAAAGCTGTTTTTAGAGAGTTCCGGAAGGTGAAAGGGAATAGCGGGCGGCATTATGAATAAAGACTTGTTGCTTCGGGGAGGATTAGATGCTCCGACGTTTGTCCACGTTACAGGACCAAGGTATGGCTGTACCTGTTGAGGCAAGGATCGTGAGGTCTTTGCAAATTTGGGTGGTAACACGAGATTTTCGTCCCTTATGGATGAGAATCTCTTTTTTTATTATTAGGAGGGAAATCATGAAGAGAAATTTTAGAAGAGTATTGAGTATCGGTATCTTGGCAGGAACACTTTTATTAAGTGCTTGCGGAGGCGGAAAAGCGAAGGCAGATGACAATGTATTTCGCGTAGGCATGGAGTGCGGTTACGCTCCCTACAACTGGACACAGTTAGACGATTCAAACGGCGCCGTGCCTATTGAAGGCTCAAAGGAATTTGCAAACGGCTACGACGTTTTAATGGCAAAGAAAATTGCGGAAGGCTTAGGCAAAGAACTTAAAATTGTAAAGACTGAATGGGCAGGCCTTTCTCCTGCAGTACAAAGCGGTGTTATTGACGGCATACTTGCAGGCATGAGCCCGACGGCTGAGAGAAAAGAGTCTATCGACTTTTCAGACCCCTATTGGAAGTCCGACCTTATTATTGTAGTTAAAAAAGATTCACCCTATGTAAATGCAAAAACTTTAAACGACTTTAGCGGCGCAACAATTACGGGACAACTTAACACCGTGCACTACGATGTTGTAGATCAAATACCGGGCGTTAACAAAAGTGAAGCCATGAAGGACTTTAATGCTGAGAGAGTTGCTTTAAAGAGCGGAATAATCGACGGATATGTTGCGGAAATACCTGAAGGCCTTTCCGTAGTGGAAGCAATACCTGAGTTTACCTATGTGGAATTTGACGAAGGACAAGGCTTTGAAGTAAGCGACGAAGACATTGCGGTATCCGTAGGACTTAAAAAAGGTTCAGACCTTACACCTAAGATTAACGAAATTTTAAAGGGCATAAGCGCAGATGAAAGACAGGAAATGATGAAAGAGGCGCTTTCCACACAACCTATAACGGAGGAATAAAATGCTTTTAAAAATGTGGCAAATTTGGCTGAAGAACTACCCCTTATTTTTAAGGGGTACTCTTCTCACATTAAAAATTTCAATAGTAGGCACAATAGCAGGCCTTATAATCGGACTGATTGTGGGAATTGTAAGGACAATCCCTGAGAAAAAAGGTGGCGCCGGAATTTTTGTAAAGATTATTAAAAAAATCTTAGGCTTTTATATTTTATTTTTCAGAGGCACACCTATGATGGTGCAAGCCATGGTAATTTATTACGGCACGCCCCTCTTTTTCGGCGTAAGACTTGCCCTGATACCTGCGGCATTTTTTATCGTCTCCATAAACACGGGAGCATATATGTCGGAAGTAGTAAGAGGCGGCATCCTTTCAATAGACAAGGGACAGTTTGAAGCGGCGGAAGCCTCAGGCATGAGCCACTTCCAAACCATGCTCTATGTAATACTTCCTCAAACTATGAGAAATATTTTGCCGGCAACAGGCAACGAGTTTGTAATTAATATAAAGGACACGTCCGTACTCAACATAATCGGAGTGTCGGAACTCTTTTTCCAGACAAGTTCAGTTGCGGGAGCGAACTTCGACATGTTCAACACGTTTTTTGTAACTTGTATCATATACCTAATCATTACCACAATAATCACCTATGTACTTAGAGCCATTGAAAAGAAAATGGACGGCCCCGCAACCTTTGAAGTAAAGAGCGGACAAATGCAAGTATAGGAGGATCTATGGAACTTTTAAGAGTAGAAAATTTAGAGAAGACCTTCGGCACAAATAAAGTCCTTAAAGGCATAAATTTTACAGTAGAAAAAGGAGAGGTAATTTCCATCATCGGCTCCTCCGGCAGCGGCAAAAGTACACTTTTAAGATGCTTAAACAGATTGGAAGAGCCGACAAAGGGTAAAATATTTTTAGAAGGCAATGAGATACCTGAAAGCGGCAAAAATTTAAGAGTTATGCGCAGCAAAATGGCAATGGTATTCCAAAGCTTTAACCTGTACAACAACTTAAATGTACTTGACAACCTTACAATAGGCCCTGTAAAAGTTTTAAAAAAGTCAAAAAAAGAAGCGGAAGAATTGGCGATACATTTTTTGACAAAGGTAGGCATGGAAGGCTATGTACAGGCAAAGCCCGCACAACTCTCAGGAGGACAAAAGCAAAGGGTGGCAATAGCAAGAGGCCTTACAATGGAGCCTGAAATAATGCTCTTTGACGAGCCCACATCAGCCCTTGACCCGGAAATGGTAGGAGAAGTATTGGGCACAATGCAAAATCTTGCAAGAGAAGGCATGACCATGATAGTTGTGACGCACGAAATGGAATTTGCACGAGACGTTTCCGACAGAGTCCTCTTTATGGACGGGGGAATAATACTTGAACAGGGAAGCCCCGAAGACATATTTGAGAACCCGAAAGAAGATCGCACAAAGGAATTTTTGAAAAGATTTAACAAAGGCTAATCCTTGAATTATGCTAAAAACAGGTGTATGATACAGGCAAAGTGATAAACATGGAGGCAAAAAGATGGAAGGAAAAGAACTCTTCAGATTTAATTTAAGATCGTTGGGAGAGGAAGAAAAGTACTACGAAATATTTGTAAAAGAAAAATTTTTCGGCGGAAACTATTTTGAAAAGGCAAAGGACGTAGAAGGCTTAAGAGCCGCACTCCTTGCAAAAAATCCGAAAGACTCTCGCAAGATAAACGCATTTTTTAACTCATTAAACAAACTTAAAAAAGGAGACTACCTTTGGATAAGATCGGGAGAAAATTATGCGGTAGGCCAAGTAAAGAGTGCACCGAAACTTTCAAGTGAAAACCGCGACAAGTATGGCATCTATGTATGTGTAGATGCGGACTTTAAAGAAGTGGGAGAAATGACTAATGCAAAAATTTCAGGCAGCTTTACAGGCGGCACGGCAATCTCCAAGATAAACGACGACGAAGCCCTTTCATACTCGGAAGAAGTATTTAAGAAAGCACCGGCAAAGAAAGCACCTGCCAAGAAAGCTCCTGCAAAGAAAACGAAAACTGACGAAAAGCCTGAAGGAGTAGAATTCTTTGAAGCAATTCAAGAAGCGGAAGAAAAAAATGCCGGCATAAAAGAAGCGATGTTCAGTGAACTTTCAAACTACTACATGCTTCAATTCAAGCTTTTGATGGATATGCAAAACCAAATGATGAAGACATTTATTCAACAAAATATAATGCTTACAGACTTTTTCTTAAAAGCAATGCAAGCGCCAAAAGACAAATAAAAATATTATAGACTGTGAGAGATCACAGTCTTTTTTTATTTGGAGTGGGAATCCGTTTGGGGGGGGGGACACTCCCCGCTGAAGGCGAACGTGTGTCCATTTAAACAAATTTTAAATTTACTCTCCATCGGGGACATTCCCCGCTGAAGGCGAGGGTGTGTCCCCTTTAAGTCATCTTAAAATCCAAAACAAAGTTTATAAACAACTAAGCCTTATTATTTTGAGTTGTTAATCAAGTTGATTTAATTACTTACACAACACTAAGGGGACACACGTTTCATTCGCTTTGCTCATTCCACGAATGTCCCCAATTGGCAGAACACAACATAAAGGGGACACACGGTCGCACCGCTATCGCTATGCTTCCGAGTGTCCCCAATATACAATATACATTATTCATTATTCATACTCTACACCTACGGCGGTGTCTTCTTTGATTATCAGTATTAACTTGTTTTGTGTCGCCATTTTGATTTTGCCGTTTACCGTAAAGTATTTAAGCTTTTTGTTTTGCGGCGGCATTGCCGTTACCGTTACTCTCGTGCCGCTCTTTACCATGCCTTCGTCGCTGCTTGTAAGTGTGGGGGCAAGGCTTAGTCTTAAAAGGGATCTCTCTTCACGCTTTAAGACCATGTTTATTTTTTTATAGCCTCCTTCGTAATAGACGAAGGTGCTTTCACTTACATAGCCTTCCGCTTCCGCCTTTACCAAGTGCTTGCCCGGTGATACCGCGGCTCCTTCATACACCGTGCCGTCTAAATAGACTTTGGCGCTTAAAATCTGGCCGATTTCGTTTCGCACTTCTATTTCCAAAGCGTCTTTTTTCTCTTCTCGTTCCAAAGAATTTATTTGCCTGTCTAAATTTGCTGCGGCATTTCTTATTTCAAATTTGTCATTTGAGTTTTGAAGGACTGACCTTGCCTTTTTTATTTCATAATTTAAACTTTCCACACTTGATGGAGAGTACTTCATTATGTCTATGCCTTCTGCATATCTTATCTTGTCTTCAAGTTCTCTCTTTATGCTTTCAATACTTTCGCCGCCCTTTGAGTAGCCTAAATTTGTGGCAGCTCTTTTGAGGATAGCGCAAATTTGAGCGCGGGTAAGTGAGTTTTCAGGGCGGAAGGTGCCGTCTTCGTAGCCTTCGATTATGCCCAAGGTCTGTAAGGCGTAAATACTTCTTCTGTCAGAGCCCGCTAAGGTCTCCGTGTCTTTAAAGTTGTCCAAGGTCTTTTCGTCCAAGCGATAGATTTGATTTAATATTCTAACTACTTCCATCCTTGTGGCGGAAGTGTCGGGAGAAAAGTAGTCCCCCTTGTGGACAAGATAGTTGCCGCCCTTTGCAAGGTCCAAGGCATCTTTAAACCAGTCCGTGTCCTTTACGTCTTTAAATTCCGCCGAGGACTTTGCCCCGCCTTTTAAAAGATTTTTAACCATTTCATAGAGCTCGGCACGGGTGACGTTTTTCACAGGCTTAAACTCGCCTCCGGGGTAGCCCTTTATGTATCCTTTTTTATATGCCCAATCTATTTCTTTTTCCGCCCAATGTCCTTCCGTGTCTGTAAAGTTTAAAGCAAAACTTTTAAAAGGCACCAATATGAGCAAAAATAATGTCGCGATTAAAATTATTCTCTTCATATTTTCTCCTTATGTAATATAATAAACTTTGTAGTAAGATAAATCAATTTAGCCGAGAGGCTTTAAACATTGGAGGTATTATGGGACTTATTCAAAACATTAGCGAAAGATTAAAGGGCATGGATGCCAAAATAGTTTTCCCGGAAGGTGAAGACAAGAGAATTTTACAAGCTGTTAAGACTTTAAGTGATGAAGGAATTATTCATCCGATAGTACTTGGCAAAAGGTCTGAAGTTGAAAAGACCGCAAAGGAACTTTCAATTGACCTTTCCGCACTTGACTTTAGAGATGTGGAAACAGACCCCATGGTTGAAGAGCTTTTAAAAGCTTTTGTCGAAAGAAGAAAAGGCAAAGTAACGGAAGAAGAAGCAAGAGAACTTTTAAAGGTTCCCAACTACTTCGGCACATTACTTGTATACAAGGGATATGCAGACGGCATGGTCTCAGGTGCGGTAGGTACTACAGGAGATACTGTTCGTCCTGCGCTTCAAATTATTAAGACTAAGGAAGGCATTTCAAATGTCAGCGGTTCCTTCTTTATGATTAGAGATGATGAAATGTACTTAATGGCAGACTGTGCCATTACAATTGCTCCCGACGAAGACCAACTTGCACAAAGTGCCGTAGCTTCATATGAAACTGCAAGACAATTCGGCATGGATCCCAAGATTGCAATGCTTTCATTTTCAACAAAGGGCAGCGCATCTTCTCCTGAAGTAGATAAAGTTGCAAATGCTACTAAAAAAGCAAAGGCAATGAATCCCGACATGAAAGTGGACGGAGAATTTCAATTTGACGCGGCTTTCGTACCTGCTGTAGGAGAAAAGAAAGCACCGGGTTCAGACATTGCGGGACACGCAAATGTATTTATTTTCCCATCACTTGAAGCGGGTAACATCGGATATAAAATTGCCCAAAGACTTGGCGGATTTGAAGCCGTAGGACCTATATTACAAGGCCTTGCAAAACCTGTTAACGACCTTTCCAGAGGTTGCAACACAGACGAAGTTGTTTCCCTTGCAAAAATAACTGCGGCTCAAGCAAAGTTTTAACATGGAAAGAGATATTGTAATGGATGTAATACTCCTCTCCGGTGAAATTTTGGTTAAATCCGGAGCGGAGACCTTCCGAGCTGAAGACACAATGACGCGCATTGCAAAAAGCAGGGGTTATGATGATGCCAGAAGTTTTGTGACGACGACGGGATTTGTATTTGCATACGGCAAGGACTATCCGGCCAAGGTTGTAGACATAAAGGGTAGGAGTATCGACCTTTACAAAATCGACAAAGTTAATTCTATTTCCAGACACTTAGTCACAGGGGAGATGGAATTTGAAGAGGCTTATGAGGAACTGTTGGAAGTCCTTAACATGAAGCACAGATACCCTCTCTACCTTACGACTTTAATGGCGGGTATTTCTTCCGGAGCATTTATTTACATCTACCAGGGAAAGTTTATTGACATGCTGCCTGCGGCAATTGCAGGAGCACTTGGATTTTTAATTCTTTCTCTTGTAAAAAAATACACGGGAGTAAAGTTTTTCGGCGAATTTATCGCATCCCTTGTTGTGGGAATTATTGCCGTAATATGTGTGGCAATTAATCCCGGGTTTTCGGGAGACAAGATAATAATTTGCGCTCTCATGCCCTTGGTGCCGGGAGTTCTCCTTACCATCGGAGTCTCGGACCTTATGGAGGGCAACTACCTTGCAGGTACGGCAAGAGTTGTGGAAGCGGTGCTTGTTGCATTTTCAATCGGATTTGCCGTTGCAGGTGCCCTTAGCTTGGGAGGTAAGTTGCTATGACTATAATTTTAAACATGGCATTTGCACTGTTGTGTACCTCATGCCTTTCAATAATGTTTAACACACCTCGTAAGACAATATTTATCTCAGGCCTTATAGGCATGGTGGGTTGGACTGCATATGTAATTGCTTTTCAGGCAAACTTGGGACGAGTGGCGGCAACATTTATCGGCGCCTTTTTGGTAAATCTCTTGGCACAAATAAGTGCGAGAAAATTTAAAAAGCCTGTGCTTGTATATGTAGCATCGGGTATTATCCCCTTGGTTCCGGGAGCCGTAGCTTATGAAAGTGTAAGAGCGGCGGCGGAAGCTAACTACATACTTGGCCTTGAACATGCCACACTTACCTTTATGCTCACGGGAGCAATAGTTATGGGCATGGCGGCATCGGCATTTGTATACAAGGGAATTAGAAAAATACTTAGACAAGGTTGAGCCTTGTCTTTTTTTTATAAAGGCCTTTATTGCAACAATTCCTATTTATAGTAAAATAAAGGTATTAATACAAAGGAGTATCGGAATGAAATTATCTAAATTTTACATGCCCACACTTAAAGAAGACCCGCAAGATGCGGAGATAGCTTCTCACAAACTTTTAGTAAGAGGAGCCATGATCAGAAGAAGCTCTACGGGAGTATACAGCTACCTGCCCCTTGGCTATCGTGTAGTGAGAAAAATTGAAAATATAGTCAGAGAAGAAATGGACAGATTCGGCGCACAGGAAATCATCATGAGTATTATGCAGCCCAAGGAAATTTGGGAAGAGTCCGGCAGGTGGGCGGTATTCGGCCCTGAAATGTTTAAGTTTAAAGACCGTAACGGCAAAGATTATTGCCTGGGACCAACAGCTGAAGAATACTTTACATCTCTTGTAAAGCACGAACTTTCATCATACAAACAACTGCCTCTAAACTTATACCAAATCCAAACCAAGTTCAGAGACGAAAAGAGACCTCGCTTCGGCATCAACAGAGCGAGAGACTTTATCATGAAAGACGCCTACACCTTCGACAAGGACATGGAAGGTTTGGAAGAAGCATACATGAATATGTATAGAGCCTATGAAGCCATATTTGACAGACTTCATTTGGAATACAAAGTAGTGCGCGGCGACTCAGGTGCCATGGGCGGCAACACAAGTCACGAATTTATAGCCATAGCCGAAACGGGAGAAGGCGTTATCGTCTACTGCGACGAAACGGGATTTGCCGCAACTGACGAAAAGGCCGAAGTAATATACAAACTTCCTCCTGCAGAAGAATCAGGAGAGCTTAAAAAGGTAGAGACTCCCGATGCAAAAACCATAGAAGATTTGGCAAAATTTTTGGACGTGCCTCTTAACAAATGTATGAAGGCCGTACTTCTTAGAGCGGAAGACAAAGACATAACAGTCTTTATCCCGGGAGACAGAGAGCTTAACATGACAAAACTTTGCAGCTACTTAGGAATCCCCGAACACGAAATCGAAATGCAAAACGAAGAAGACATTGCGTCCATCGGCGGAGTGGCAGGCTTCACAGGACCTGTGGGCTTAAAGGGAAGAGTAATAATAGACAAAAGACTTACGGAGATTCAAAACCTTGTGGCGGGAGCAAATGAAAAGGACTACCACCTGATGAATCTAAATTACAAGAGAGACTTCGACGGAGAAATCGCCGAAGACTTGCTTATGGTAAAAGAAGGAGACGTAGCACCCGGCACAGATGTACCTTTAAAATTTGCAAGAGGTATTGAAGTTGGAAATATCTTCCAATTAGGCACCAAGTATTCCAAGAGTATGAATGCCACATTCTTAGATGAAAACGGCAAGGAACAATACTTTTACATGGGATCCTACGGCGTGGGAGTGACAAGAAGTGTGGCGGCGGTTGTAGAACAATACCACGACGACGACGGCATTATTTGGCCTATGAACGTGGCGCCCTACCAAGTCATCATCACTTGCGTAAACCCAACAAAAGAAGAACAATATAACCTTGGCGAAAAGCTTTACAATGAATTTTTAAAGAAGAGAGTGGAAGTAATCTTTGACGACAGAGACGAAAGGGTCGGCGTTAAGTTTAAAGACAGAGACTTAATCGGCATCCCAATTCGCATCACCGTCGGCAAAAAGGCGGGAGAAAATATTGTAGAGTATTCACGTAGACACATAAAAGAAAACACGGACCTTACAGCTGAAGAAGCGGTTGAAAGAGCCGTAAGAGAAATAGAAGAAGAATTAAACTAAAGATACGTCTCACATGAGACGTTTTTTTATTACAAATCTGCCTGCACTTTACCCTAATGTCTTGTATTTGTCGGGGGTTTATCATATATTAATTATGGTGATCAAATGAATAAGAATATAAATGTTTACTCCGAAATAGGAGATTTAAAAAAAGTAATACTACATAGGCCGGGAGCCGAAATCAAAAACTTCGGACCGGAACACATGGGAGATTTGCTCTTTGACGAGCTGCCATTTTTAGATGCGGCAATAGAGGAGCACAACTATTTTGCAAAAGTCCTTGAGGACAACGGCTGTGAAGTCTATTACCTTGAAGACTTGGCTGCGGAATCCATTATAAACGACGTAGTAAAGTCCGACTTTATAAAAGAATTTTTGGACCATGCCGACATACAAGTTAAGAGAGAAAAAGAATTTTTAAAAGACCTGCTCATGGAGCTTTCACCTCAGGACTTGGTCTTTAAAATGATGGAAGGCACAAAGAAAGACGAAATCCCCAAGTACACCATGACCTCACTTCACGAGATATTGGATGCGGACAACTACTTTGTGACAAAGCCCATGCCCAATCTGTACTTCACCCGTGACCCCTTTTCATTAGTGGGACACTCCGCAGGACTTTTTAACATGTGGAGTGTGACGAGAAAGAGAGAAGGCATCTTCGGCAAGTACATCTTCAAGTATCACAAAGACTTTAAAATCGAAGATGATGAAATGCTCTACACAATGGATATGCCCGCATCAATAGAAGGCGGCGACATTTTAACTCTCTCAAATGAAGTAATAGCCATCGGCACATCCCAAAGGACGGGCGCCATAGCCATAGAAGAATTTGCAAAGAGAGTACTTGAAAGAACAGACTTCAAAAAAGTCCTGGTCATCTCCATCCCCAAGAAGCGTGCCTTTATGCACTTAGATACAGTCTTTACAATGGTGGATAAAGACCTCTTCACCCTTCATCCGGAAGTGGAAAGAAGCTTCTCCATATACGAAATCACATTGAAAGACGGCAAGCTTCACGCAGAGGAAGAAACCGGCAGTATAGAAGAAATATTAAAAAAACACCTACACATTGACAAGGTGGATATCATCCGTCAAGGTGCAGGCGGTTTGTTAGATGCCTCAAGAGAACAGTGGTCAGACGGCTACAACACCCTTGCCGTAAAGCCTCGTGAGGCAATAGTCTACGACAGAAACGTTGTAACCAATCACATATTGGAATCCTACGGCGTAAAACTTCACGTAATCAAATCGGGAGAACTTTCTCGCGGCAGAGGCGGCCCCAGATGTATGTCCATGCCCGTCTATCGTGAAGGTTAAAAACTTAAATATTTAATTAAAAAGTCTGTCTTTATCTTAGGACCGACGTGCATTCTGGGAATGTTTAAAGGATCCATGTCCTTTATCTTTCCCGGAATTTTTTTTGCTCCGACAAAGCCGATTTCAATCCCGGCTTCCTTTACAGCCTCAAGGACCTTGTCGTTGGTCATGCTGCCGGGATAAGCCAAGGCAAAGGGAAAGGCGGAAGTGTGTTCGTAAATTACGGAGTTGTTCCACACCAAGTCGTTTACAATTTTTGTCTTGTATTCCTCGTCACTCTCACCCTCAAGAGGCGCCGAGAGAAAGGTCTTGCCCTCAAACTTGCCACCCATAAAAAGGTCGTGGAGATTGTAAGTGTGAGACTGAAAATCGAAACAGCCGCTCTTTTTCATCTCCTTAATATTGTCCCAAGTGAGATACCCCGGTAGGTCAACCTTTGAACCGATGACAAAAACCGTGGCTTTAGCATCGTATTTTTTCAAAATCGGCAGCACAACGGAGTAGTTGTCAACGTATCCGTCGTCAAAAGTAATGAGAACCGACTTTTTTTCTATTTCACCCGACGTAACGGCATCACGCACATCGTTAATAGAGAGAAACTTAAAGCCCTCGTCCTTTAATCCTTTAATAATCTCTTCAAACTTATCAGGATCTATACAGTACTCGTTAAAGTCCTCACGTGCCTCCACGCTGTGGAAAGTAAGGACCTTTAAAGTGTCCTTCATTCTGTATTTAAAACCTATAAAACATAAAATCAGTGCCAAGACCAAGAAAGGCACAATATACTTTAATTTTTTCAAAATATCACCGAAATAATAGTACCACATACATTGATTAAAAACATTATCGATACAAATTAAAGTAAAAGAGGCGGCGATAAAGTGTGGCGATTTTTTTAAATAAAATATAAAATGTTGTAAAGACAACATACATACAATCAATTGAGAAGTATAATCAAAATATAGAGAAAGGAGAGACATATGGCAAAGAAATTAGATTTAAATAAAACAGTATACGAACTTGCAAAGGAATATCCTGAGCTGATAGACATAATGGTGGAGTTGGGCTTTACGGAAATTGCGAAAAAACCTGTCCTCAACTCGATAGGAAAAATGATGACTATCCCCAAGGGAGCGAAGATGAAAGACATTCCCATGGGAGATATAGTAGCGGCTCTTATGAGAAATGGCTTTGAACTTACGGGGGAAATGCCCGACATGGAAATTATCGGGGAAAACTCCGGCGAAACAAAAACTTCAACCGCAACAAACAGAGTGGAACAACTTAAATCCTATTTAAAGAGAATAGGCGAAGGAGAAAGCTTGGACAGTGTCAAGGCGGACTTTGTCCGTGAGTTTGAAAAAGTTGAAGCCTCTGAAATAATGGAAGCGGAGCAACAGCTTTTGAAAGAAGGGGCACCATTAAGTGAAGTGCAACGTCTGTGCGACATACACTCGGCACTTTTCCACGGAGCGACGACGGAAGAAAAAATTGCAAATGCGGAAAAAGAAGTCGCGGCATCAATAGAAAGACGTAAAGAGGAAGAAGTAACAAACCAAGATGACCCCACAGGCAAAAAAGCCCGCGCAGCTGCACTTGCAAACATTAAAGGTCATCCCCTTTACACATTGACAAGAGAAAACAATGCACTTAAAGACCTCATCACAAAATACAGAGAAGAAAAAGACGACACGATTATTACACCACTTCGTCAAATCTCAATCCACTATTCAAAGAAGGGCAACCTTATCTATCCCTTACTTGATGTAACCTACGCCATATCCGGCCCCTCAGACGTAATGTGGACGGTGGATATTGAAATAAGAGACGAAATAGGAGCCCTTGAGGGAGAAAAGACTCGTGACGAAGAGTGGCACAAGAGGCTTGAAGCCGTACTTACTCGTGCAGATGAAATGATATACAAAGAGCAAAACATACTTTTCCCCATTTGCGCGGTAAATTTTACAAAAGAAGAATGGTACGGCATCTATGAAGACTCCAAAGACTACGACACCTGCTTCGGGATTACAAAAGAAGTATGGCAAGAAGCTGAAGAAGCCTTAAAAGATAAAAAAGTCACGGGAGGAGAAGGAGAGATTGTAATGCCGGGAGGACATCTTACGGTGGAACAGTTAAGGGCACTTCTAAACACCATCCCCGTTGAAATAACATTTGTAGACGAGGACAACATCAATCGCTACTTTAACGAAGGGCCGAAAATATTTAAACGCCCGGGAATGGCCATAGATCGCGAAGTATTCTCATGCCATCCTCCGAAAATCGAACCAATGGTAAGACAAATGATAGACGACTTTAAAAACAATCGCCGTGACGAAGTATCAGTTTGGATGGAAAAAGGAGGACACACCTTCTTGGTAAAATACATGGCGGTTCGCGACCATAAAGGCAATTATGTCGGCACCATGGAGTTGGTACAGGACATGAACTTTGCAAAAGAACATTTTTTAGGAAGTAAAGAATAAATACAAAGCTCGCTGCACATTCTGCAGTGAGTTTTTTTTATATCCTGAAGCCTTTAACATTGAAATAAAACACTATAGATAATACAATTTACCTATGAAAAGAGAATTTACAACCACAATTATAAGACAAGAATATCCCTCCACATCCTACGGAGAATGGGAGGGCAAAGAATACAAATTTAAAGGCGGCATAATAGGTCAGGAAGTCCGCGTCAAAAGAACAAGGGGCAAAAAAGGAAAGCTAATGGAGGTACTGACACCGTCCCCCTTGGAAGGCGAATCAAAATGTCCCCACTACAGAGAGTGCGGCGGCTGCACCTACCAAACCATGTCCATAGAAACTGAAAACAAATACAAAAAAGACTTGGTGGAGGAATTATTTAAAGCACACGGCATTACAAAGGACTTTGAATTTTTGGAAAGCCCACACCACACAGGCTATAGAAATAAAATGGAGTACACCTTCGGCGACGAATACAAGGGCTCGCCAATCGCCTTGGGCCTACACAGGAAAAACAGATTTTACGAAATAGTAAACACGGAGGAGTGTAACATCGTCCACGAAGACTTTAATATAATAAGAAGAGAAGTAAGAAAATACTTTGAAGACCGCGGCCTCACGCACTACAACAGGAGAACACACACAGGAGATCTGCGCCACCTCATGATAAGAAGAGGCTTCCACACCGGGGAAATCATGATAAACTTAGTCACCACATGGCAAGTAGAAGTGCCGGAAGACTTTGTCGAGTATCTCTTAGGCCTGCCCTTGGAAGGCGAAATCAAAACAGTAATCCGGACGGCAAACGACTCCTGGTCCGACGCCATAGTGCCTGAAAAAGTCACCACCCTTTACGGCGAAGGCCACATCACGGACAAAATTTTTGACAACACATTTATCATCACACCCTTTTCCTTTTTCCAAACCAACACCGAGTCGGCGGAAAAATTATTTAAGACCGCACTGGATATGGTAGACGTAAAAGACAAGACCGTCTACGACCTGTACTGTGGCGCCGGCACCATCGGCATGTCCATCGCACATAAAGCAAAGAAAGTCGTGGGATGTGAAATAGTGGAAGAAGCCGTAGAAAGCGCAAGGAAAAATGCCGAGCTTAACAACATCACAAACATAGAGTTTCACGCCATGGATGTAGGAGAATTTTTGGAAGAAAGAGGCGCCGACATGGACCTTGTAATAGTCGACCCGCCAAGAGAAGGCCTGATGAAAAAAGCCGTGGCAAACCTTGTAAAGTACGCCCCGAAAGAAATCCTCTACATCAGTTGTAACCCGGTGACCCTTACTGAAAACATAAAAGACTTAGAAGACCAAGGCTACGAACTTAAAACCCTAAAAGCCTTAAACCAATTTTCAAGGACCACCCATGTGGAGTGCGTGTGCTTGATGTCAAGAAAGGGCTGAAGCGAGAGCCGAAAACGCCTGATATACAGCGGTTTTGTAATTTGGAGAAAATCGCAGGACGGCTCCAGGTGGCTCAAACCCTGTATGCGGAAAGAAGTCAAGGACAATTTGCTACAGGGTTGAGTAGTCGGGATAGATAAAGGCAAGGCTGTGGCTACAGAATAGATGGTAGTGGTCGGGATAGATGTCAGGCTAAAAAGAGTGAAGGCACGGGTCAACCCGTGGTGGAAATGACTGGAATCAACGCATAGTTCGTTGTATTAGGAACTAAATTTAAGCATACTTGAGTCATGAGAGGAGGTGCCTGATATGGATCAAATTAAAATTGGAAGATTTATAGCATCTTGTCGGAAAAAGCAAGGCATGACTCAAAAACAACTTGCTGAGAAGATCGGAATAAGCAATCGGGCAGTATCAAAATGGGAAACCGGAAAGTCTATGCCAGATTCCGGCATCATGTTGGAGTTGTGTGATCTTCTAAAAATTAACGTCAACGAACTCCTGTCAGGCGAAAGAATTATGGCAGACGCATATAACAAACAGGCGGAAGACAACTTACTTGCAATGAAAAAAGAAGTTGAAAATAAGAATCGTCAGTTGCTGAGAGTGGAATACTGGATTGCATTTCAAACCATTATAGTGGGGTTGTGCATAATTTTTGTTGCCTCGTTTCTTGAAATGCCAGCATGGATTCGGATTGTACTTATTTGCTTTGTTCTTGTAATGGTATTTGCAGTTGTTTTTGTAGCTGTAGGGATTGAACAAAAGGCAGGATACTATGAGTGTCAGAACTGCCAACATAGATATGTACCGACTTACTGGCAAGTAAATCTTGCATTGCATACGGGTACCACAAGATATATGAAATGCCCGGAATGCGGAAAGCGCAGTTGGCAGAAGAAAGTCCTGATAAAGGGCAAATAAGTTTTAACTTGAATAGCAAAAAAAGAGCAAGCAGCCCTATAGGTAAATTTTTATCAAGGTTGCTTGCTCTTATTCTGTAATATCCACGCTCACACCGCTTTTCATCTCCACGGTGAAGTGGGCATCAAAGACAGTGATTTTCTCGATGAGCTGTCTTGCAAGAGCCTCATCAAACTCGGTTAGTTTGACGTCTTGCTTTTCGATAAAGGATTTCAGGTCTTTGATGCGGGTCAGTGTTTTTTGCTGCTTCACACCGTCTTGTATTGCAGTTTCTTTTTGTTTTCTAAGCTTGAAAATCTCGTCGGCGATGGCATCGTAGTTTTGACGATTGTTGGCGCACTCAAGGAGCTTTTTCTGCAGCTCATCGAGACGTGCCTGAATACCCTCCGGAGAAAGCGTGTCGGTCTGTTTTACGGCTTTGACAGCATTTTGCTGTAGCTGCTCTAAGAAAGGTTTGCTGTCATTTAACAGGCTATTCAGCGATTTTACGCAGACGCTTTTTAGCACTTCTTCATTTACGGTGCGGCTGTGGCATATGGGTGCACCGGCGGGTTCCAAGCGGGAAATGCATCGCCAGACGATGGACTTACAGCCGCGGTTGTTCCAATGGACACGTCGATAGAGATCCCCGCACTCACCACAGAAAACTTTTTGTGCCAAAGGATGGCTGTCAGAGTAGTTTCTCTTTTTGCCGGATGGGCTTATATGGACGATACGTCGTTTGCTGAGTTCGTCTTGCACCTGAAGGAAGATTTCTTTTGGAATGATAGCCTCATGGTCATCTTCCACATAGTATTGCTGAGCCTGTCCGGTATTTTTCACTCTTGTTTTTGTCAAGAAATCCGTTGTCACTGTCTTTTGCAGCAGGGCATCGCCCATATATTTTTCATTGCGTAAAATTTTAGAAACCGTTGATGACCACCAGCGTGTCTTACCGGCGCCGGTTTTGATGCCGTCTTTTTCCAATCCTTGTGCGATAGCTGCAGTGCTTTTTCCCTGTAGATACTCATAGTAGATGCGTTTAATGACTTCGGCTTCTTCTGGCACAATAACCAGCTTGTCGTTTTCGTCTTTGGTATAACCGAGGAAGTGCTTGCAGTTGACCATGACCTTACCTTGCTGGTAGCGATATTGCAGCCCGAGTTTAACGTTTTGGGAAAGCGACTGGGATTCCTGTTGCGCCAAGGAAGCCATGATGGTAATAAGAACTTCTCCTTTGGCGTCCATTGTGTTAATGGATTCCTTTTCAAATATGACGGGGATGTTTTTCTCTTTGAGCAGGCGGATGTATTTGAGACAGTCAAGCGTATTTCTGGCAAAACGGGAGATGGATTTCGTTAGGATCAGGTCAATGTTTCCTGCCATGCACTCATCGATCATGCGGTTAAACTCATCACGTTTTTTGGTGTTGGTGCCGGAGATGCCGTCATCGGCAAAAATACCAGCAAGCTCCCAGTCCGGATGTTTTCCGATCATCTCGTTATAATGTGAGACTTGTGCGTCGTAGCTTGTTTCCTGCTCGTCGGTATCGGTGGAAACGCGACAATAAGCAGCCACGCGCAACTTTTTAATCTCTTCTTTTTTGGCAATATTACCCTGACGGGGACGAGCCGGAATAATTGTGACTTGTGCCATCAGAGCACCTCGCTTTCAATGAGTGAGTAGCGATACTCAGCTTCTTGTGCCGGATCATCAAAGAACTCCTTTTCATCTCGTAAAGTAAAAGTGGTTGCAATAACTGGAGGCTTGACTTCTTTTGTTCTCCCCCTTCCAGAAGATTTTGCAATTTGCTCTTGTCTTTTTTCTTGCACGGCTTCAAAGAGCTCATACTGAACGATGGCAGGATAAATATCATCACCAAGATAAGATCGGAAGAGCACACGTCTGAACTCCAGTCACCCTAGGTA